>CAMWVO010000466.1 GCA_947177695.1 uncultured Clostridia bacterium | reverse complement strand
ACCGTACTATCTCCGCCGTGCAGCTCAGCTATCTTTGTCGCAATGGCAAGTCGCAGTCCCGGCCCGCGGGAGCTGCGCGACTTGTCCGCTTTGTAAAATCTGCGGAAAACATTTTCCATTTCCTCATCGGTTATGCCAATGCCGCTGTCGCTTACCGATACCTTAACGGCAGCTTCGTCCTTTGAAAGCGATACCTTTATCTCCCCGCCGTTTTCTGTGTAACGTACCGCGTTTGAGATCAGGTTTACCCAAAGCTGATAAAGCAGTGACTCGTCTCCCTCGAAAAAAACTTCCTCCAGATCAATGTCAAGGTCAAGAGACTTTTCCTCCCAGCTTTGCTGCAAAAGTATTACTGCCGAGCGTATCTGCTCGTCAAGGGAAAACTCTTTCCGTTCGGGGGAAAGTCCCTTGTTTTCAAGCTCCGAAAGCTTGAGCAGATCAGCCGAAAGCCGCGAGAGCCTGTCGCTTTCCGCAATGACGATATCGGCGTATTCCTCCCGCTGTTCGGTCGTGAGGTCGTCCCGCTTCAGAAGCTTTGCATAGCCTTTAAGTGACGTTATCGGCGTGTTGAACTCGTGGGAAATATTGCTGACAAACTCCTTGTGCAGATATTCGTTTGCGGAAAGCCCGCGTATCATGCTGTTGAAATTTTCGGTAAGCTCCCGTATCTCGCCGCTGCCTTTCGGTTCAAGCTGTACGGAAAAGTCCCCCTCCGCAACTCTTTTCGAGGCTCCGGAAATGCGCTTGATAGGACGTGCAACGGTTATTGATGCAAGCACTATCAGAACCGTTCCGAGTGCGAGAGGCACAGCAACGTAAAATATCTGCATACCCATAAAGTCCGCCATAGGACCTTTGTGCCTGTCGGGACGGACAATTATCCATCTGTCCTCGGCGGCGAAAACCGCAAACATTGCGCGGTTGTTCCTGTCGGGCATTTTTGAGAGGATATCCCCGCGTTCCAAGGTCTGCACGTCCATAGCCGAAAGCGGAAAATCAAGTCCGTCAAGACTGTCCAGCACAGCGATATCGGCATCGCCTTTTTCAAAGAGAGCAATGGCTTCCTCGGCAGTCATTCCACGGTTTCTTATAAGATTTTGTATATTCCGAGCGGTCTCGGTCACGGAGGAATGAGCGTCCCGCCTTATCTCGGGAGCTTTCGCCGCGCCCAGTCCCAGTGCGGGAATTATCAGCGACAGCGCAAACGCTCCGATAAATACCGCAAGAAACCTGATATAGATAGAACCGAAAAATTTACGGAGCTTAGATTTCATATCATTTGTCCTTTCCGAAAAACAGATGCAGGGAAGTACCGTGATACTCCCCTGTTTTAAGCGTTTTGATATGTGCCGTTACAGCACGTTTTCCCTGATAAAAGCGGTAAGCTCCCGCGCCATTTCGTCATGCTCGGCAAGACGGGGGTGTCCCGGAGTAGCAGCTCCGTTGCGGCTGAAAAGGTTGTGGTACGCCTTTATGCCGCTCTCGCAAAGCTCGTTCTTGATTTCCTCAATGGCATTGTCCCATTCGGCGTCGTGCATAAGGACGGTTGTGGTAAGCACAAATTTCGCGTCTCCGTAACGCTTCGCAAGGTCGCGGACAAGCTTCTGATAAGCAACTTTCCACTCTCTCCTTGTCGCGGGGGACGAAATGTCAATATCGTCGCTGTCAGTCCTGCCGTTGTGCTTGTCGTTCTGACCGATAGCGATTATTACTATGTCGGGGACATATCTGCCGAAATCCCACACCGTAGGCTCGCCGCCCTCGGGAAAGTAGCAGACCTTGTCGTAAACGCTTTCCAGACCGATACAGTCGGGATAGTGGAAGTACCCCGTGCCGTCAAAAAGAGCGATGCCGCCCTGACAAATGTTATGTATTTGGGCGCCGAGATTTCGTGCAGTCTGCATAACAAAGCTGTTCCAAACGTTGTCGTATGCGCTTTCGTGGTTTTCGGGATCGGACTGTCCCACAAAATCGTAGGCTTCGATGACCTCGCCCGCGCAGACGCTGTCGCCGTAGACCTCTATTTTCAGTTCGGGAAGCGGGTCGGGCGCAAGGAACTCCCCGTCCGTCTCAAAGGACTTTATAGACAAGATCTGATTTCCCGCGTGCCGCTTGTAGAGAATGATCCTGTGTTCGCCCTCGGCAAGACCCTCCGCAAATACGACGGTAATATCCTTTCCGTTGTTTTCGTATTCAAGGGGAACGCCGCTCATTTCGCCGTCGGTGACAACTCCGAATTGGAGCTTGCCCCACAGCGCGGTCGAATTTACTGTGGCGGACAGCTTAGTGCCGCGGAATTTAACCTCCGCCTGAGACCCTGCCCAGAAAAGCTTCGTCTCTCTTTCGGAAACGTCCGTCCTGCCCATATAGACCACCTTGGGGTCGTTGTGAGAAATTATCATATTTATGACCATTTTCCCGTTAGGGAAAATGTGTCCTCCTTTCTAACGATGTTTTGTGGTTTTGCGTTAGCAAAATTTCGAGCTTTAGCGAGAAAAACA
>CAMWVO010000465.1 GCA_947177695.1 uncultured Clostridia bacterium | reverse complement strand
GAGTTGAACAGGTCTGTTTCAAGGAATATCTGACCGTCGGTAATGGAGATTACGTTGGTCGGGATATAAGCGGAAACGTCGCCCGCCTGAGTTTCGATGATAGGCAGAGCAGTCAGAGAGCCGCCGCCGTAGTTCTCGTTAAGGTTGCAGGCACGCTCCAGCAGACGGGAGTGGAGATAGAATACGTCTCCGGGGTAAGCCTCACGTCCGGGGGGGCGCTTAAGAAGCAGCGAAAGCGTTCTGTAAGCCACCGCGTGCTTGGACAGGTCGTCGTAGATACAGAGGACGTCCTTGCCCTGTTCGAGGAAGTATTCGCCCATAGCGCAGCCCGAATAGGGAGCGATATACTGTAACGGAGCAAGCTCCGAAGCAGTTGCGGAAACAACGATAGTGTAGTCCATCGCGCCGTTCTTTTCCAGAATGTCAACAACGTTTGCAACCGTGGAACGCTTCTGACCGATAGCAACGTAGATACAGATAACGTCCTGACCCTTCTGATTGATGATAGTGTCAAGCGCGATAGCAGTTTTACCCGTCTGACGGTCGCCGATAATAAGCTCACGCTGACCGCGTCCGATAGGGATCATGGAGTCGATAGCCTTGATACCTGTCTGGAGAGGTCTGTTAACGGATTTTCTGGTAATAATACCCGGAGCAATACGCTCGATGGGCATGGTTTTGTCGGTAAGGATCGAACCTTTTCCGTCGATAGGCTGACCGAGGGAGTTTACAACTCTTCCCAGCATTTCGTCGCCTACGGGAACGGATACTATCCTGCCTGTGCTTTTAACGGAGTCGCCTTCCTTGATGTCGGCGTCCGAGCCCAGCATAACTGCGCCTACGAAGCCGCGTTCAAGGTTGAGAGCCATTGCGCTCACGCCGTTTTCAAATTCCAGCAGTTCTCCCGACATACATTTTTCAAGACCGTGAATTCTGGCAATACCGTCGCCCACCGTAACAACGGTGCCCACGTCGGCAAGTTCTATCTTGGACTGATAATTCTTTATCTGGTCCTTGATTATGCCTGTAATTTCATCGGGGCGTAAATCCATTGGAAATAACCATCCTTTCTTAGAGAGACCCTGCATACTTGCAGCGCAGTCTCCCGATTTTCATAATGCATCTCAGGCGATAACGCCCCTGATCTGCTTCTGAATAGCTTCAAGCCTTGACTTGACGGAGCCGTCCATCATAGCGCCGTTATAGTTCAGCACTATTCCGCCCATAATTGACGGATCGACGGATTCGTCCAAAATGACCGTCTTTTTGTAGACCGATTCAAGCTTGGCTTTCAGCTTGCTTTTAAGACCGTCCTCAAGCGGAACGCTTGTAACGACCTTGACCTCGGCGATATTTTTCATTTCGTACCAGCGGTTCTTATAGTCCTCCGCCACCGCGGGAACCGCAGACGCGCGTCCCTTTTCGGTAAGAACACAAAGGAAATTGTAAGTAATGTCAGATACCTTGCCTTTAAAGGCTTTTTCAATGATATCCAGCTTTTCCGCGATCGTCACCGTCGGAGTTCCGAGAAGCTTGGGAAGCTCGGGGTTATCGCCGAAAATAACCGCCAGAGAGTCCAGCTCCTTTTTTATCTCGTCCGCGCAGCCCTGCTCGCAGGCAAGCTCAAAAACCGCTTCCGAATATACTTTTTCAACTGTACCCGTCATAAAGACTGTTCCTTTCCCGAAACGGCTTGCTGATCCGGGATCATTCGCCTATTTCGTCGATAAAGCTCTCGATAAGCTGCGTGTGCGTTTTGGGGTCGATCTCCCTGGAGACAACCTGAGACGCGATAGACATTGCAATATCGGAGATCTCGTCCTTGATCTGGTTGACAGCGCGTTTCTTTTCTTTTTCGATGTCTGCGTTCGCTTTGTCCATAATGCCCTTTGCCTCGTCCCGTGCGTCCGCGATTATCTCGTCGGAGCGGGTCTGAGCCTTTTTCGTGGCGTTCTTGACGATCTCAGCCGACTCTTCCTTGGCGGCGGACAGCTTTTCAGTGTACTCCGCTTCGAGCTGTTTCGCGTTTGACAGCGCGCTGTCGGCGTCCTCGTAGGTCTTTGCGACCTCGTTTTTGCGGGCGTCAAGCACTGCGTTTACCTTGTCAAACAGGAAATGTTTGAGAACAAAGAACAGGATCAAGGCATTCAAGATCGAACCGACAATGGTCGTAAGATCAATTGAAAAGAAATCAAAATTACTGTGCATGACCTGCATCTGCCTCCTATTCCTTAAAATTCCGGCGCGGTTAAGCGTCAGTTAGTGCCTGTGAGGAACTTCAGGAACGGATTTGCAAACAGCAGAATGATAGCTACGAACAAGCCGTAGATACCGGTTGTCTCCGCAACGGCGCAGCCGATGAACATTGTGGAAGTCGCAGTACTCTTGATCTCGGGCTGTCTGCCGATGGTCTCGATAGCCTTGCCTACGGCGTAGCCTTCACCGATACCGGGTCCGATACCTGCGATCATAGCGAGTCCCGCGCCGATAGCCTGACCGGCAAGAA
>CAMWVO010000464.1 GCA_947177695.1 uncultured Clostridia bacterium | reverse complement strand
CGGCTTCGCCGCCGAAGTGCTACGATAGTTAGTCTTGTAAATCAAAATTTATCTTTTACTCACAAATCTTGACAATCGCCGTCTTTGTGGTATAATTATAATATATAAGTATTGCCTGTACAAAGGTCACTTGGAAAGGAACCATTTCTATGAATTACGCCGAAACACTGGGCGCAAAGGCAAAGGCTTCGGAAAAAGCCATGCGCTGCGCTTCTACCGAACAGAAAAACAAGGCTCTGGCGGCAATCGAAGCCGCTCTTACGGAAAATACAGATAAAATTCTCGCCGCAAACAAGCTCGATATGGAGGCTGCCGAAAAAAACGGTATGTCCGCTGCACTTCAGGACAGGCTCAAGCTTACTCCCGACAGGATAAATGGTATAGCCGCAGGCGTTGCGGACGTCATAAAGCTTGACGACCCCATAGGTACGGCGGACAGCGGCTCGCTCCGTCCCAACGGAATGAGGATAACAAAGGTTCGCGTTCCCCTCGGCACTATCGGCATCATTTTCGAGTCCCGCCCAAATGTTACGGTGGACGCGGCTGTGCTGTGCCTGAAAACAGGAAACACGGTCATTCTCCGCGGCGGCAAGGAAGCGTTCAATTCCAATAAATGCCTTTGCGATATTATGCGGGACGCTGTTGAAAAAAGCGGTCTGCCAAAGGACGCGGTGCAGTTTGTGGAGGACACCTCCCGCGACGTTGCCGCTCAGCTTATGAAGTGCAATGATTATCTCGATGTGCTTATCCCACGCGGCGGCGCGGGACTTATCCGCGCGGTCAAGGAAAACGCCACCGTTCCCGTTATTGAAACGGGCGTGGGAAACTGCCACGTTTACGCGGACGAATCTGCGGACTTTGACATGGCGGTGAATATCGTTGACAACGGCAAGACCCAGCGTCCCTCGGTGTGCAACGCTATAGAGACCCTGCTTGTGCATAAAAGTATTGCCGATAAGCTTCTGCCGCTGATAAAGGCGCGGCTTGACGAGCATAACGTGGAGATACGCGGCTGTTCCGAGACCGCGGCAATTCTTGGGGACTGCGTTGTTCCCGCCGCAGATGAGGATTACGCAACCGAGTTCGGCGACTATATAATAGCGGTAAAGGTGGTTGAGGACATCGACGAGGCTATCGCCCACATCTCGAAATACACCACGGGACACAGCGAATGTATCGTAACTAACAGCCTTGCAAACGCGGAGAAGTTCAAAAACGAGATAGACGCGGCGGCGGTTTATGTAAACGCTTCCACGCGCTTCACGGACGGCGGTATGTTCGGTTTCGGCGCGGAAATAGGCATATCCACCCAGAAGCTTCACGCAAGAGGTCCTATGGGACTGCGGGAGCTTACCTCGGTAAAGTATCTTATCGACGGCAGCGGACAGATACGATGAAAGGAAAACAGCAATGAGCAACGATAAAAAGAACGGAAAGCATTCTCCGGATAACGAGCAGAAGCCGCCAAGGCTTGTCCCTGCGGACGAAAGCGACAGGGCTTCGGCTAAAAAGAACGCAAGAAAACAGGAGCAGAAAAAGCAGGATAGGGAGTCCATAGAAAACATCAAGCGTATGTTTGACGAGGCGCTTGACGAAAGCAAGGAGGATATGGCGGAATTTACCGAGGAGATCGAAGTCCCCGACGCGCCTATCGCAAATCCGGAGGGACTGCGGAGAAAGATGTATTATCTTTTCGGCGTGGTTATTTCCCTGCTTGCTATCGTCGGACTTTATTCCACCGTGCTTTTCACGATCGACGCTGTAAAAGCGTTTGCGGACAATACCCAGCAGAAAAACGAGTTCGCGCGGTTTGTATACCCCATTGTAATATGCGACCCTGCGCCGTTCAACCAGACGGTAAAGCTCCGCAGCGAGACGCTGATAACGGCGGCAATATGGGACATTATCCTGTATGAGGATAAATCCAAGTACGAAGCGGATTTCGATATGATAATCGTTCCCGAGCTTGATATAGAGCAGCACGGTACAAAGCTTTTCGGCACGGGTCTCAGCTTTGAGCATCAGTCGATAATAGGCGTTGAGGTACAGTTTTATTACGACGAATCAATAAAATCCTACCGCATACCCTCAAATCCCAAGCACTTCACATATTCGCCTTTTATTGAGGACATAACCCGCGTTGGTGAGCGGTACACCCTTACGGTTGGATACGTTTCGCCTACTCCCTCATGGCTGACGCTTACCTCCGACGAGGAGCCCAGTCCCGACAAATACGTTGAGTACGTGGTCTCCAAGCGGGGAAATGAAATGACCCTTGTTGCAATACAGGAGTCGGACAAAAAGGTGGAGTCACCCCACGGATTGTAATTTTACAATTCAATTTATTTCGGAGAATAATCTGATATGAACAAAACAAACGCAATGCGGCTTCTTGAAGCGGCGGAGATACCATTTAAAACCGCGGAATACGAGGTGGACGAAAGCGACCTGTCGGGAGTTCAAGCGGCGGAGGTTCTGGGTCAGCCTGCCGAGCAGGTGTTCAAGACGCTTGTGCTGAAAGGAG
>CAMWVO010000463.1 GCA_947177695.1 uncultured Clostridia bacterium | reverse complement strand
GATATGCAGGTAGGCTGCGACCAGCTCGTTGGTATGCTGCCCTTGTGTATGTTCTACAGCACGGATGATTTCATTATTGAAATAAATGACAGAAGTAAGCTTAATATAGAGTATTACGATTACAAAGAAACACATGACTCGTCTGCTGTGATGTATGCGATCGAACAAGGCAAGGTAGAGTATACGATCAGCTATAAAGGAGAAATTATACACAAGGGTACTATAAACATCAAGGAAGATGATCCGGTTCAGCTTCCTGAAAATACAGGCATCAGGATATCGCAAATATTTCGTTCGAGACATTCAGGCACAGCTGAAACATATGTTATCTGCGATGATAAGATGTGCAGTCTTGATAATGGTCATTTGAATGTAGTGAAAACAGGTGTGAAAGCTCTTTCTGAGGGGTATATATATGGAGATGGTCAATATTCAGAACGATGCGAAACTACTCTGTTCACCAACGGTCATGTCGAAGTAGACGGAAAAGCGGTTAGCAATGCTGAGAATATAACTTTTATTGACATAGAAGGGTGCTACTGCGCTTCTGATGACGGCTGTTTGTATGTTCTGAAAGAAGAAAACGGAGAAATCGCTGCCGAGCTTGTTTATGAGGAATTCGGCAATTTCATTGAAGATGATACTAATTACTTTGTTTCGGACAAAGGTGAAGTAATATTTATCTCACATGACAGCAGTGGCAAAAGATGGATCACATATCCCACGGGCATTATGAATTATATCTCCCGTCAGTATAATTATTTCATTGATGAAAATAAAGTGCTTTACGAATATGAACGCTTTGGTGTAAATGCGCTCACTACAGTAAAAATTGCTTCCGATGTTGAATATGTCGGCTACAAATATCATTCGGACGGTAAAGCTTATTCCTGTGTGTACATCACATCAGACGGTACTGCATATAGCATGGATAACCAGGAGAAAGTTGAACTTGTAAGCGATGATTTGGCAGAGCTGCCCTTCCGTGAGGGCGGTGATTTCACAGACGATTTATATGGCGCAGCAAGCAGCTTTGAAACACGCGATTATCATATCAGCCATGATGATACCCTCTATATTGACTTCAACGATGTGTTCACTTCAGTATGCGATGTTGACAAATATATCTGTTCGGAATATATTGACGGAGATCTGCATAACGTCTATTTCAGAAAAACAGACGGCACAGTCTGGTACTATTCATTTGCAGATAATAGATATCACGCTGTTAATGGATCATCTGATTCTGTAATAGGCGATGTGAACGGTGACGGCAGTTTCAATACGGCGGATATTGTTCTGATGCATAAATATTTACTCGGTTCGGAAAGAGTTCTTGCTGCTCCGCAAAATGGCGACCTATACAATGATAATGTGCTTGATACATTTGATCTTGTGTGTATGAGAAAATTGCTTGTATATGGGAATTGAATGCCAAGAGTTTTAAGCCAAAATACTGACCCAGTTTAAGTAGATTCTCCACATGGCGGCTTCGACGGCGGCTGCGTGTCTGTTGAGGGAGTTCCCGAAAAAGGAATAAACCTCAGCATTCTACTGAAACTGCGTGATCTTCTCCAAATCAGCGGCTATAAAGTCGAGGTCACCCGAGACAGCGATGTTTCAATACATGATTCTGGGATTGAGGGTCTTGCTAATCAGAAAAGCTCCGATATGGACAATCGGCTTGCACTGTTCAATAAATACGATAACGCCGTATGTATTTCAATACATCAGAATCAATTTACAGACCCCATTTACAACGGCGCACAAATGTTTTACTCGGCAACCGACAGCAGAAGTGAAATGTTGGCTAAAAGCCTTCAGAAAAGCTTCAGAGAAACACTTCAGCCTGACAACAGCCGAGAAATAAAGCTGTGCGGAAAGGAACTGTTTTTGTGCTATTTCAGCGAAAATCCCACAGTAATGGCGGAATGCGGATTTTTATCTAATCCCGAAGAAGCAGCTTTACTGAACACTGAGGAATATCAGCAGAAAATTGCTATGACGATATTTGCGGGTCTCAGCAATTATCTTAATAACCAATAAAATTTTAGGCTGCCGTACAATCAATGGTACGGCAGCCCGTATTATAAAAGATTGTATAAGTTAGCTGTTTTTATTTTTCGTGTATCTCCCCCACATAAACTTTGCCGTCTGCAATAACAGTCACCTCAAGCGTTTCGGAACCGTATACGTCTTTCTTGGAGAGTCCATAATACGTATAAAAACTATCGTAAGGTATACTGTAATTGTATCCGTTCACCTCGTTACCAAACCAATTAACAGTGCGCGTATCTACATGCGTTGCCGTGTAGCTGCTGTCGATATTGGCAATACCGCCAAAGCCTATGTCCTGAGCGGCACAGCATACGATTTTTGACGAAATTTTATTGCCGTTTTTATCATAGCAGACAATATCCGCCGCTTGACCTTTGGTGTGCATACCTGAGCCGTTGCCACCGACATTTTTGTCGTGAGTTGAGCAGCGATAACCGCTGTTGACAATGATTTTCGAGCATTTAAGAGT
>CAMWVO010000462.1 GCA_947177695.1 uncultured Clostridia bacterium | reverse complement strand
TCGGCGGCTTCGCCGCCGAAGTGCTACGACCGTTAGCCGCGTAAATCAAAATTTACCGTCCGAAATGTATTTCTGCCTTTTTTTACATAAAACTATTGAAAAAAATCTCAAACAGTGGTACAATATTAATGTATTTTTCTTTGAAAGGAACGGTTCAGCAAATGGAAGTCATTTATTCAATGGGTGCGCTGATAAACAGTATTCTTCCTATCGAATTCTGGGACGTTATAGATATAGCCGTGCTTACGGTACTTATATACAAAGGCTTTACCCTTGTAAAGGAGACACGCGCGGGAGGTCTTATAAGGGGTATCATACTTATACTTATAGCTTATGCCGTTATGAGCGCAGTGGGAATGAACGCTATGGCGTATATCCTGAAAAACCTTTTCAGCGCTGGACTGCTCGCTCTGGTAGTCCTTTTCCAGCCTGAACTGCGCCGCTCTCTTGAAAAAATGGGACATACAAAGGTGTCCAAACTTTCGGTCTTTTCTTCGCTGACAGCCGATTCGGACGATGTGCTTGCCGCCAAATGGAACACCGCTATCGAGGCTATATGCGACGCCTGCGAGGACTTGTCCTCCACCACGACGGGCGCGCTTATCGTTATCGAGCAGGACTCCAAGCTTGGCGAGCAGATAGACACGGGTACAATACTTAACGCCGCTCCCTCAAAGGAGCTTTTCGGAAATATCTTCTATCCCAAGACCCCGCTCCACGACGGCGCGGTGATAATGCGCAACGGTATTATCCTTGCGGCTGCGTGCTTCCTGCCAAAGCCTCAGAAGGAGGAGACAATCAACAAGGCTCTCGGTTCGAGACACCGCGCGGCTATCGGAATGAGCGAAAATTCCGACGCGCTGATAATAGTCGTGTCAGAGGAGACCGGTACTATCTCGGTTGCCGAAATCGTCTACCTTACAATAGGCTACACCAGGGACAGCCTTAAAAAGCTGCTTCGGACAAGGCTTCTTCCCGAAAAGAATTTGAAACAAAAGCCTCCGGGACGCGGCAAGTCCGATGAAGACGCAGAGAACAAAGGCTCTTTTTTCGGAGCGTTCAGAAAAAAGAAATTTACCGATAAAATATAATTTGCCGCAGAAAGGAGACCGTAAAATATGAGTGCATTGGATATACCGGGAAATATTGTAAAAAAAGTGAGCATATTTTTTTCAAGACTTTTTGAAAAGGACGTTGTGGTCAAGATCACCTCTCTTGCGGCGGCGATCGTTATATGGTTCATCATCTCGGTAAGCGCATACCCGACGATGAAAAAGCCTGTGTACAGCATTCCCGTTCAGATAGCTCTTGACGGAACATATGCGGCTTCACACGGACTTCAGGCTATGTCGGTATCGACCGAAACGGTAAATATTGTAGTAGAGGGTCAGCGCGAACAGGTGGGAAATCTTACGGCGGAGGAGCTTGTTGCAGTCGCTTCCGCGGATAATGTTATGTACGCTGTGGAGTACAATCTGCCGATCGAGATCGTATGCTCGTCGGGAAAAAAGTTCTCGGTGGAAAGCATAGAACCCGCTTTCGTTACGGTGGATTTCGATGAGATAATTTCAAAGGAAATCGAGCTTACTCCCGAGCTTTCGGGAATATCCGCGGCGGAGGGCTACTTTATCGACGGCGAGGACGGCGTTGCTGTGGTGCCGAATACCATTACGGTGACCGGTCCTGCCGAGGTACTCAAAAACGTAACGAGGGCTTCCGCGGTGGTGAGCGAGGACGTGTCCCTCACAAAGACCGAGGACTTTATAACAAACGCGGTAAAGCTGTACAGAGGCTTGGCTGTCGTTACCGAAGAGGACAAGGAAAAGCTTTCCTTTGACAAGACCGACTTTACAGTCCATGTTCCTGTGTACGGAAAGAAAACGGTTCAGCTCAACGTCCGCATAACAAACGCGCCCGACGGCTTCAATACGGCTGCGTTCATGGAACAGCTTGAACTTTCGGTGGACGAGATAGAGGTAGCCGTTCCCAACGAGGCGGTAAGAGAAACGGAGAACGACAGCGAGATCATTGATATCGGTGTAATAGATATGCGGGAGGTGGATATCGGCAAGGAGTTCTCATTTGAGGTGGCAAGCTTCCTGCCGGAGGGTTATATCGACCGCAACGAGATAGGCACAGTGACCGTAAAATGTCCCTCTGAGGGTCTGACAAAACGGGCTATACACATACCGAACCAGTCGATACAGCTTGTAAACGTGCCGAGCAGGTACGACTTCAGGATCGTCACATCGGGAGTAATGCCCATATTTATAGGCTCGGAGGAATCCATGGAGCAGCTTACCTATATCGACATTATCGCACGGGTGGATATGCTTAACGGTCTGAATATCGAGGAGGGCGCAAGCTATCTGCCGATGCCCGTTACGTTCAGTATTCCCGCGTTCAATGACGTGTGGTGTATCGGTACGGAGGACGGCGCGCTGTCTCCGAGAGTGACCGTTCAGGTCATGACTAAGGATGACTGACACCGTGGCGGTAATAATTTCTCAGATAAAGACTACCGTAA
>CAMWVO010000461.1 GCA_947177695.1 uncultured Clostridia bacterium | reverse complement strand
CACCTCCACCCAGAAGCTTGACCCCATGCCAGTTATCACGGGAGCGGCTGAGTATCCCGACAATATCATTGAAAAGCTTAAGGCGGCGGGCGTTGAGGTAACCGCTGTGGACGCTCTCGCTCTTGCGGAGCAGGCAGGTATCGCAAAGGCTTCAAACGTTGCGCTGATGGGCGTTGTTGCGGCTAAGACGGGCTTTGACGACAAGCTCTGGCAGGACGCTTTAGAGCAGTGCGTTCCCCCGAAATTTTTAGAGCTTAACAAAAAGGCGTTCGAGCTTGGAAAGGCAAGCGCATAACCGATTTTTGTTCGGGAGGACATTGTATGAAAAAGCTGTTGAGTATAATTACTGCCGCGGCGATAATCGCTGCGCTGTCGGGCTGTACGGAGAACGTATCGGAAACGGTCGGCACCATTGGGGAGACGGTTTCGCAGTCCGAGGGAGAAGCTCCCGAAACAAAGGGGGCTTCCGAAACGGAGAATAACGCCGAGACCCCAAAAAACGCAGAGACCGAGGAATACGCCGAAGAAAGCGTTGCCGAGGAAGAGGTAGATATTGCCGAAGATGACGGCGAAGACTATGCAGAGCCCGTTGACGAGCCTGTCCCTGTCTACGCGGAGTACGTGCCGGAGCTTCCCGCAAACGCAAAGCTTTACGATATGAACGACAGCAGTATTCCCGATATGCCCGAATTTACGCTGTCTACGGACGGTCTGTACGAATATGACCAACTGGACGTTTCCCGCGCCAGACTGCGGATAAAGTCTATCCTTGAATGCGCCGTAAGCGGTGAAGTTCCTGCCTATAAGTCGGGCAGCCATGTATGGCAGAGTCCGCAGAAGCTTGCGGGAATAAAGCTGAACAGCTGGGAGATCGCCGACGAAAAGCTGATCACGGACGGAAATATACGCTACGAGGTCACTGTGACGATGGACGTTGCCGAAAGCAGCAGCGAATTTGTTCCCGTGGGCAGAGGCGACTATCTGATCATATACTGCCCCGACGAGGACAGCAGCTTCCTGCCGCTCCGAAAGGTCGGCGAGCTGGACGAAAGCCGTCTGCTGCCGTCATACGGCGACCCCAAAGCTTATGTTGACTTCTGCACCTACTACACCGCCTATTTCAGAAACTTTTTCAGCGGCGACATTATCGGCGATTTTTCCGCGCCGAATGTAGACTACAGCACGGGAGAGGCTGTTTTCTGCGCTTATGTTGCGGCATACCGTGCAGGCGGCCTCCGTGGTAATGACAACGGTATTATTCCCTATGACGAGTTTAACGAAACGCTGGAAAAGATACTCGGCTTTTCCGCAGACGCGTTAGACGCGAAAAACACTCGGCTTTACAACGCAGACAAGGACTGCATTGAAATTCCCGGCCGCGGCACAAGCTGGGTCTGCGGCTGGCTTGCGGAGGACGCTGACGGAGACGAGAACGGCACACGCGTTGTTACCGTAGACTACTACGAGGACGACTTTTATCTTGTAAAGTCGCGGACTGTAAGGTACACCGTCCGCAATAACGATGACGGCACCTGCTCTATGCTGAAAATTGAGAGGCTCTTTACCTCTGACAGAAATATTCTGGCAGGATGCGTATAACTTAAAGAAACGCCCCCTTATTGAAATAAAAGCGCGATACCGGCTATGCCGATCAATATAACTATAGGAGGACGATCCAATGGAAAACTACTGGAACAAGGAAATCGAGTGTATGTCCCGTGAGGACATGAAGAAGCTTCAGGACGAACGTCTTGTGAAGCAGGTAAAGCACGTCTGGGACAACGTGCCTTACTACCGCAAGAAAATGGAGGAAAAGGGCGTTACTCCCGACGATATCAAGTCTACGGACGATCTGCACAAGCTGCCTTTTCTTACCAAGGCTGACCTGCGTGACGCTTACCCCTACGGACTGCTTGCAAAGCCTCTGGCTGACTGCGTAAGAATACAGTCCACAAGCGGAACTACAGGAAAGCGCGTTGTGGCTTTCTACACTCAGAACGACGTTGATCTCTGGGAGGACTGCTGCGCAAGAGCGGTAGTTGCCGCGGGCGGCACAAACGAGGACGTTTGTCAGGTCTGCTACGGATACGGTCTGTTCACGGGAGGTCCCGGACTTAACGGCGGTTCTCACAAGGTAGGCTGTCTGACCCTGCCTATGTCCTCGGGAAACACCGAAAGACAGATCCAGTTCATGCTCGATCTTGGCTCCACTATCCTTTGCTGTACGCCCTCCTACGCCGCCTACATCGGCGAAACTCTCCACGACATGGGCTACACCACCGACGACATCAAGCTTAAAGCGGGTATCTTCGGAGCTGAACCCTGGACCGAGGAAATGCGCCGCGAGATTGAAAAGTCCCTTGGCATAAAGGCTTACGACATCTACGGACTTACCGAGACCAGCGGTCCGGGCGTGTCCTTTGAATGCTCCGAGCAGACCGGTATGCACATCAACGAAGACCACTTCATCGCTGAAATTATCGACCCCGACACAGGCGAAGTCCTCCCCGAGGGCTCAAAGGGCGAGCTT
>CAMWVO010000460.1 GCA_947177695.1 uncultured Clostridia bacterium | reverse complement strand
CACTTGACTCTGACTCAAGCATTACCGGTGTTCGAATCCCTGCACCCCAGCCAGTTAAAAGCTCCGTAAACTCTTTTGTAGATTGAGTTTACGGAGTTTGTTTTTTTGTTTGAAATATCACTCGACCAAAAAACGCCTTATGACCCTGCACATGGCAAATCTAAAGCCGCCTGTCCCCTACTCCCAGTCCATGACCTCGGAAATAAATTTCTCAAGCTTGTCTGCCATGATCCTGTGCGTTTTTGCGCTTGGGTGATAGTCGGTTCCGTAACCGTCGCGCGTAATATTCTGATATTCAAATTCAAGGCAGTAGATCCTGCTGTCCCCCGTATCCCTGCTGAAGCGTCCTGCCTGTTCCCTTATTTCGTCCATAAGACCCACGCCCAAAACACCGAAGGAACAGATTATACAGGCGTCGGGATTTGCCGCTCTCACCTGCGCAAGAAAGCTGTAGTATGCTTCGCCGAATTTTTGGTTTCTTTCCGCTTTGCCCTTTGCCCATATGTTGTCGTTGGCGCCTATGTTCAGCACGATAAGGTCGGGCTGCTGCCTGGAAAAATCCCAGTCGGCATTATATATGCCCTGCTTGCCGTAAAGGTCTCCGATAAGAACGCTTTGGTTTGGGGTACTTGTTTCGCTGTATGAAGAATAAACGCCTATCCCGCCCCACGCGCATATGCTGTACTCAGCGTCAAAGCGTTCGGCAACCAGAGCGGCATACGTTTTGCTGCCGTTTTCCACCGCGCCTGAAAATCCTGCCTGCTGCTTCTTAGGGTCTACTCCGTAACCGCAGGTTATGCTGTCTCCGATAAATTCTATTCGCCGTTTCTTTTCGGCAGTTGGAACTATAGCTCCCTTGGAAACAACGTTGATTTTTTTTACTCCCACATAATTATTTCCCGCACTGGAAAGCTTTCTTAAAGTGACCTTGCATTTCCTTGAAGTATCCGAAGAAAAAACCTCAAGCTTTGAGTTTCCCTTTTCAAGTACCCTGTCCGTAACGATATTATCGTTCAAATATACGGCAATACGGGCTTTTCCGCCGCATACAACGTCTATTTCCGCCGACGTCCCGATGAACTCAAACTCGATACCCGAACACGTATATGTAAACATTCTCACGCCGTTCCTGAACAAGCTTCTGCCGAGAGGCTTAACATGATCGTCGTCCGCAGCAAAGCTTTGTTCTGTCAGTACCGCACCGCTGTTTCTGTCCGAAAACTGCAAAGGACCGCCGAACAGAAAAAATATACACATAATTAATGCTATCAGCCTTTGTATTGCCATATAGCGTTCACCGTCCCGTTATCTTATTTCGTCCGATCCGAAAAGAGCTCCGTAATAATCATTGTCTACAGTTTGATATGAATAATAAATTTTGTTGCGCACGACCCTGTTTATGATGCCGGCGTATTCGTCTCCGCAGCTGCTTCCCTCTGCGGGAGTAAACGTCTTTGTACGCGAATTGTAGCTTCCCTTGTCCGTACGCCAGCTGTAGTTGTTCCAGATCACAAGCGGATCCGTATCGGAAAACACGTCGCGTCCCACAAGAAGCCGCGAGTCGTATTCAAGACCGAACAGATTTGAAAGCGTCGGAACAATATCAAGGCTGTACGTCGGAGAAGAAATTTCACACGCATAGTCCTTGCAGTCATTTTCAAGACAGCCCGACCACAGTATCAGCGTGTTGTGATCCTTTTCCCAAGGTGCGGAATGCTTGTAGCCGTACAGATCGGTAACGTAATCCTCTGTGTTTCCGAAAGTCTGGTTAAGTTCAAGACCGTAAGGATAATGATCCGCCGTAAGGCATATTACGGTATCGTCGGCAATGCCTGCGTCCTCAAGCTTTTTCAGAAGTTCATTCAGCGCTTTATCCAGCTCCATCTGGTAGCACAGGTAATAGTTGGTAGTAGCCTTGTACTTATTTCCGTAGACCTCGTATACCCTTTGAAGATTTTCCTTTACCTTAGGATTGTCAGCCTTATAGCTGAAATGTCCGCTGACAGTCATATAGTAAAGACTGAACGGCTGTTTGTCGATATAGTTGTCTATAGTCCCGCTGAGCATTTCGGAATCCTCGGCATAGTTTCTTATAATATTTTCCAGACCGTTTCCGAAGCCCAGAAAATTACTGTACCCCAAACCGGTATGCGTAAGATTTCTGCTGTAATAATCAAACTGTCCGTTATGGAAAGCGCAGCTTGTATAGTTCTGCCGCTGGAGCTGATTTCCGAGGGTAAAATAATTGTTGTTGTCCTGAATTTTGAGCATACTCTCCAGTCCGCTTTCGGGAACAAGTCCCGTAACAAAAGAAAACTCTCCCGTGGTCGTCGAGCCGCCCCATGTGGGCTGATAGTAGTCGGAAAAATATATCCCGTTATGGGACATACGGTACAGGGTCGGCGTAAGCTCTTCACTGACAGCGGCGTCCGAAAATGCCTCCGCACATATAAGAATGAGATTTTTTCCCTTGAAAAGACCTGTGTACTCGTTTTTATTTGACGGTGTAAGCGACCGTACATAGTTATTAAG
>CAMWVO010000459.1 GCA_947177695.1 uncultured Clostridia bacterium | reverse complement strand
AGGGAGTTGAGGTGTATCTCGACGAGTCGCTGAAACGATTTGAGCGTGTGTTCCCAGCTTGCGGAAGCGGAAACTCGGCGGTGGACTTGTCCGTTGACGAGCTTGAGAAATGCTCGTGCTGCTCGGAGTGGGTCGACGTAGGCAAATTGACAAGCTGATCGTATAGGTGAATTTATGAAGAAAGAGATAATTTACAGTCTGCCAGGGCTGTATCGTGACGATTTCCGCGTTACGGGATACCGCTTCGGAAAAGGCGAACAGTGCTGCTGCATAATAGGTTCGCTGCGCGGCGACGAAATTCAGCAGCTTTATATGTGTGGACAGCTCGTGCAGACACTCTCGCAGCTTGAGAAAAAGGGCGACCTCGCGCACGACCGCGAGGTGCTTGTTATCCCGTCGCTCAACAGCTACAGCACGAATATCGGGCGTCGGTTCTGGTGTCTCGATAATACCGACATCAACAGAATGTTCCCGGGAGACCCGGACGGCGAGACTACTCAGCGTATCGCTGCGGGTGTTTTCGAGGAGATACGGCAGTACAAATATGGGGTACAGTTCGCGAGCTTTTACATTCCGGGCGTGTTTATCCCCCATGTGCGAATGATGAAAACCTGTAAGGAAAACACCTCGCTTGCGAATCTTTTCGGGTTGCCGTTTGTGGTTCTGCGAACGCCCACCGCAATGGACAAGACCACGCTCAACTATAATTGGCAGTTTTCGGGAACGGCGGCGTTTTCGGTCTACACCAACGCGACCGAGACCGTTGACGAAGGCTCGGCGGAGCTTGGAGTTTCGGCGGTTCTGCGGTTTCTGTCGCGAATGGGAATAATCAAGTACAAGTGCCACGGCGGATACATGGGTACGATTATCGACGAGGACGACATGATGAACGTCAAGAGCGGCGCTGCGGGTATATACCGCGAGCTGCGGCATGTCGGCGACGAGGTGACAAAGGACGATATTCTCGCGCAGGTAATTCACCCGTATGAGGGAACGGTCGAATATGAGATAAAAGCGCCCGCTGACGGCATTATTTTCTTCGCACACCAAAGCCCTCTCGTAACGCAGAATTCGCTTGCGTTCAAGATGATAAAGCGGCTTCATAAGTAAACGAAAGCTCCCCATTCATAGCGGGGAGCTTTTGGGCATTTATTGACAAATTCCGACAAGTGTGTTATAATGAGAGAGCCGGTTACTCCCGGACATTTTATGAAAGGGGGTGTGGGCAAATGAATGCATTTATTGCCTTCGTTGTTGCTGTTATGGCGAACGTAGTTTCCGACTACATAAGCAAGTGGTTCGACAGCAAGAAGTAATCCGGCAATGAGCCCAAAAAGAGCACCCCCGCTGAAGTGACAATCACGGGGGTGCTTGATTTTGTGCGGGTAGTTTGAATGCCTTCCGCCTTTCGTTGCACTTTCATTATAACACAATTTTTTTAATTTGTCAAGTACCTCCGAAAATTATCCGCCGGCTTATCGTCCGCTGCCCTCGGAAAGCACATAAACATCAACATAAACCGCGCCCCAGTTGCAGCAGTCCTCATAGGTGTTCATATAGAGGTCGACCAGCGCGTGACCGTTCATCATTGCCGAACCCGTATCGCCCGCGACCGCATAGCCGTAAACGCGGCTGCCGTCCTGCGATACTATGTACAGCTCGCTGCCGTAGGGAATAACATTTGGGTTGACCGCGACCACGCCGACCTGAGCAAGACGTCCGCTTGCAGTTCCCGCTCCTGCAGGTGCAGTGTAGGCGGTGGATTTACCTGAGAGTACTCTCGTGTAGTTGACGGGAATGCCGTTGACAAGAGTGATGTCGCTCGGGCTGTAAGTTTCCGCATAGGGATGAGCTATCGCAGTGCCGCGCTCGATAACCATGTTCACCGCTTCCTTGGTGATCTCCTCATCAAGCACCTCGGTATCGGAAAGCTCTCCGTCAATGTAGGTGTCGCGGTAGTAGGTAGTGCGCGAGCCGTTTTCTCCGTCAACAAGAACATTTTCATAACCGATCGTATGATTGGTGTTGTCAACATATTCAATCTCGTAGGGGATCTCGGACTCCACTTGCCTGTCCTCGTAGTCAACGCGTGTTACGTTGATCTCCATGTTGGGATAAAGCTCTTCGGTGAACTCTCGGTCAATAGTGTCGTCCGCACCGAGATCAATGTCGGTAGCTCTGAGTGCGCTTGAAACGTCTCCGCCGATCGTCGCAAAAGACTTTGTCTCGCCGTCCGCTATTACGCTTACTTCAAACGCTCGATATATAGTGATATGTTTTGTGTTGTTTGCATCTTTAGTGTAGCTTATACGATCGTTCGTGCTGATCTCGTAATCCTCCTCGCGGAGAATTGAATAAGCGTCCGATTCGTTGGTTTTATACTCCTTTGTAACGCCCTCGACGGTGATGTACACGCTCGAGTCTAAAGAAGTCGAGCCCATCAGCAGAACGATAGACGCCGCAGCCGCCAGGAATATTCCCAGCCTGACAAGCTTGCTCTGTAAGAGCACCTTGTTCATTTTAGCATTAACTATCTGTGG
>CAMWVO010000458.1 GCA_947177695.1 uncultured Clostridia bacterium | reverse complement strand
CACTCCCGCCGCAGGATTTTTCACCATAAGGATTCCACAGGTTTTGAAATTACCACAAAGCTTCAGGAAGCCGTTAAACAGCTTCCCAATGTTACCGTTATGGAAAACGCTCTGCTGTGCAGAATGAAAAAAACCTCCACGGGATTTTCCGCGGATATCCTTATCGACGGGGCGCATAAGACCTGCAATGCAAGAAAGTTTATCCTTGCCACGGGCGGCATAGGCAGGGTCTACGACTACACCACCAACTCCGCGATAGCTACCGGAGACGGCATTACTCTTGCTTACGAAATGGGCGCGAATATCAAAAACCTTTCGCTGATACAGTTCCACCCAACCGCTTTCAACAACAAGCACACCCGGGAATGCTTCCTTATCTCCGAGGCTGTGCGGGGAGAGGGCGCGTACCTTAAAAACCGTGACGGCGAAAGATTTATGGAAAATTACGACGAGCGTCTGGAGCTTGCTCCCCGCGACGTGGTTTCCCACGCCATAGTTACTGAGGGACGGCGCATTGATTCGGACGAGTTCTACCTTGACATCACCCACAAGGATCCCGAATTTCTGAAAAACCGTTTCCCCATGATCTACAAATATCTGCTCAGTCAGGGCATTGACATGACTAAGGACATGATACCCATTTATCCATGTCAGCACTATCTTATGGGCGGTATCAACGTCAGCACAAAAGCTATGTCTTCCATAGACGGACTTTATGCTGTTGGCGAATGCAGTCACACGGGTGTTCACGGAAACAACCGTCTTGCTTCAAACTCTCTGCTGGAGGCGCTTGTTTTCGGCAGACAGGCTGCGGAGGATATCGGCGCAAATCTTGCCGAAGCGGAGCTTTGTCCCCTTGACGAGCTTGAAAGCGGGGATTTCCCGATAAACGAAGCTGCTGAGCCTATTCCTCACGGTCTGAGGACTGAGATAAGGCACATTATGCAGAAGTCCTATTTTGTCATTCCCGATATGCGGGAGGCTCTGGAGGGATTTGAGCGTATCTCCGAGATAAAGCGGCTTCTGGAGGAGGGGGATTTTGCTATAGACTATAATTATGTGGAAGCAAAATCGCTTGCGACGGTGGCATACCTTATATTAAAGGAAGTAATTTAGTCAATTAATCAGCGGCTGTGAACAGCTTTACCGCAAGAAGAAAGCCCTGCCTGAAGCCTGCGGCTTTTGCCTCGGTCTCAAGCTCCGACTTTTGTTCCCTGATTCGGTTTGCCTCCGAAAATGAAAGCTTTTTCGCCTTGACAAGCCTGTTGAGATAGCTGTTTATGACGCGGTCTATCTCGTTGATGCCGGGTGTCTTTTCGGATTCAAAGCTGAAATTCAGAAATATGTCCTCTAATGTTGGGTATTTCATTTTTAGTTCTCCTTTTCGGTGCCATTATTCTCAACACATGGCACAAGATTTTAGTATATCATACCATAATATTATGGTTTTGTCAATGCAAATATTACATATTTATGCCATAATAGTATGGTTTAGATATGTGCAATATTAACAAATAAGGTTGTGATATTATCAGTAGTACAAAAGCACATATAGAAGCAAATAAAAAATACCGAAACAAAAAGCTGAAAGACGGAACAAAAAAGCAGATAAACGCAACATTGGATATAGACGACTATAATATGATAAACGATTTTTGCAGCAGTATGGAAATAAGCAAGGCTTCGTTTATTACGGGCGCTTGCAGATACGTTATTGAAAATCAAATTCCCATATCGGAGATCAAAAAATAATCTATGACGTATTTTAAAAACCGCTTGACAAATAATTAGATCGGGTATATAATAATTATGACAAATGAGAGTATGTATTGCATGGTGACACGCAAACGAAAAACTCCGAGGGTGCTGCCTCGGAGTTTTTCTTTGGGCTAATTGTCGTGCTTATTTCTTCTGTCTAACCACTTGCTTATGCAGTTGCTGACTACATTCGCCGCGACAGAGATTAAAAATGAGAGTATGTAATCCATAGTTTCCACCTCCTCCCTTGCGGAAGAAGCCGACAATAACAAAATTATACCACGAGAGAAAAATTTTGTCAAATTATAATACTTAAAGTATAAAATTGTCGGTAATGTACAGCAAAACGGTTTGCCCATAGGAAATATCAAGGAAATTTCTCTGCAATTGTGAATTTTTTTTGAAATCCCTTGACAGACACAATGGGAATGTTATATAATTAAACATTGATGGGACAGCTGTATCTTTGTGTCCCGATTGTCTTTAAACCGATCAAAGCAAGGAGGAGAAACAATGAAAAGAACTTATCAGCCTAAGAAGCTTCACAGAAAAAAAGAGCACGGCTTTATGAAAAGAATGGCTACAAGAAACGGTCGTAAGGTTCTCGCCAGAAGAAGAGCCAAGGGCAGAGCAAGACTTACTCACTGATTAGTCTGCGCCAAACAAAATGATAAGACCGCAGGTTGGGGGTAAAAGCGCCTTTGAATTGCGGTCTTTTTGTTTCGCTGTCTTTGTTTGCTGCCTTTGTTTTGCTGCCGTTAATAAAAATATACTTTGGGTATAAT
>CAMWVO010000457.1 GCA_947177695.1 uncultured Clostridia bacterium | reverse complement strand
ATTTAAAATCTTCCTACCTTACTCTTTCAAGCTGTATTGAATGCTGTAAGTGCGGTTGTTTTGCAGATGCAAATACACTGCTTAGAAAATATAGAGATGATTTGTTTTTCATTCTCTATATACTGGTTTATAAAGATAGTCAACAATTTGGCAAAATAGATGAAATGGAGAAAAACATCGAAAAGTGGTTGAATAATAACTTGTCAAATTTAAATATCAGCGAAGTATTAAAAACAATTGCCACGTCACCAAACCTGAGTGAAACAGTAAAAAAATATAAATTGAAAACATATTTCGACGATATCAATTCCCGATTAAATGATTATGTGCATGGCAACGGACGTATATATTATAATAAAAATGCCAATGGATACAATGCAGACGAGCTAATTTCAACGCTGAATAAAATTATAGATGATGCCCGTTATACTACAACGACATTCACGTTTCTCTTGTCGTTATGCTCACCATATTTGATTTCATCAACCGACTATATTGACTGTTTGGATTTAGATATTTCACCTACGGAAGGCTCTCAATATAGGGTCGCACCGTTTGTTGAAAACTCTTTTAGAAAGAACATAGAGGTAATAGACTCAAACGGCATAGAATATCTAGCGCAAAAAACTTATATGATATTTTCTGATTAAGTCATCAAAGCGAAAAAACACATACTCAAAAGACTAGGGAATGCTTACTGAAGCATTCCCTATGACATTCGGATATTATGACAGACAAGGAAAAGAAGTTCAAAGTAAAAAAATGTTGCCGACTACAAAGCGGCAGTGCCACGAGAAAGGCGCCCCGTATGACAAGCTAAATTATATGATTTTTTTCCTGTATTCGGCAGGGCTTTTCCCGAAGCTCCTGCGGAAAACCTCCGCATAATAGCTCGCTCCCGAAAAACCGCAGGCAAGACAGATCTCGAGTATCGTTTTATCCGTGCTTTTCATAAGTTCAATACTTTTTTGAAGCCTGTAATCGTTAAGGTATTCTATAGGCGTTTTATACAGATATTTCAGGAATAAGCCGCCGCAGGTGCGTTTTGAAACATACCCCGACTGTGCAATATCTTCCAGTGTAATCTTCTGAGAAAAGTATTCGTGAATATATGAGATCATTGCCTTTAATTCGGACAGCCTTGTGTTATCATTCCCGACCTTGCGGCTCATATCAATATGCTCCGCAATTTCGCTCCATATAAGGTAAATTGAACCCAGAGCCGCAAAAGGCGCCGTTTTGTCGTTTGACTTTTCCGCAATATTGCGTACCAGCCCGATTATCTTTTTATGCCACGGTGTGTCGGACTTTAAGTGTATAAAGTCCTGTGGAGAATTTATTACGGGCGTAATCAACTCGTGTTCAAACCGCTTTACAGAACAAAGCGCCGCAGGGTGAAACAGCACTACATAATATTCGCACTCCGTCTGATCGTTCGAGAAGCCGGAATGCAGGCGGCGTGAATTTACGAATATCCCCTCTCCTTCGCCGAAGTTCACCAATTGCCCGTTGACGTTATAGGTGATCCGTCCCGAAATGGGCACGACAAGTTCAAAGTCATCGTGCCAATGACTTTTAAGCGTATAATTCGGGTATGATGAAAACCGCCCCTTGTGATAATAGACCGAAAAGTCGGCATAGGTGTATTTGATCTTTTCACTGCGGTCATTGTTCAAATCAATAAAATTGACACACTTCTTTTTCATATGCTATTCCTGCGCTTTTGTTATAGTATTTTGCAAAATAACGGTTGAAATATCCTTGCTTTTTGCGATATAATTATATCACATTGATTGATGATTGTCAAGAAGTTGCGGTGAGCTTCTACATATCCTCAAAAAAGCTCTCTATCGGCTTGCGCAATATCTGCGACAGCCCCCAAAGCTCAATGTCGGATACCGTTCTTGTCTGTTCCTCAATGCGGCAGACCGAGCCGCGGCAGATGTATACAGCTATCGTTTCGAGCTTATCCGAGAGCTGCTGCTGGCTCAACTTCTGCTCCGTGCGGAATTTTCGCACCTGCTTCCCGACAATATTCATCTTTTGTCCGTCAATTATCCTTGCCATAATAGTTGCCCTCCTTAGATAAATTTTAAAAAAGTCTTGACATAGGACAATTATTATGATATACTAAAAACGGAAATTTTATGTCCTGTTATAGGACAAAACATGATTTTGAAAAGAGAGGTTTTTCATATGCCGCCGATAATCACAATTCAAAACGTTACAAAGGAATTTAAAGTACTTAACCGCCGTGAGGGGTTAAAGGGCAGTCTTAAGGACCTTTTTTCAAGAGATTACAAGATTGTCCGCGCCGTGGACAATATCTCTATGAACATCGAACAGGGCGAGATCGTCGGTTATCTCGGACCGAACGGAGCAGGAAAATCAACCACTATCAAAATGATGACGGGCGTGCTTGAGCCAACCTCGGGAGAGATATTGGTCGGGGGAAACGTTCCGTATAAAAACAGGACTAAAAACGCGCAGGAGATAGGAGTGGTGTTCGGGCAGCGCTCACAGCTATGGTGGGCGCTGCCGCTTATCGAATCGTTTAAGC
>CAMWVO010000456.1 GCA_947177695.1 uncultured Clostridia bacterium | reverse complement strand
GCTGTGGACTACGAAGAATACAGCAGCGCAATGTATGCCCAATATCTGGCTTCCGAGGAATTATACAACATGGCGCTGGAAAACGGCGAATACAAGGATATGTCCTACGAGGATTTCAAAAAGGAAATGTATTCCTACTTTGACATAGACCCCTCCGATGCCGAAAAATATTCCAAATACATTATGTCTGTCACGCTTTCATACTACGGTGAGGACGGTTACGCCGACCATTCCTCTGCCGCCAAAAAAGGCTTCGATTTCTTTGTCCAAAAGCTTTCGGAGGACAGCAGCTTTTCCGCCGATATGCTTTGGGAGGATAAAACGATATTTGTAAATATCAGTCAGCAGGGCGATATTATATCGGTATCGGCAGGCTATGTGGATAAGAACGGTCAAAACATCTATATTGCAGAAAACGAATCTGTCAGCCTTTACGGAGAGGGCTATGTCCTTATCGGCAGCAAGGCAGTTCCGGCAGATACAGAGTCACTTTATATTTTCTCGGAAGACAGGTGGTTCGCCGAGTATTACTTCGATTACGAAGAAAACAGCGAGGAACATCAAGCTGCTGTTTTTGGCTATTCGTCGTCTTCCGACAGCTACACATCAAATGACAATGACTTATCTGTTGACCTGACGGATATTGCGGAAAAGCTGCCGAATTTAAAAAAGCTGTTAATATCCCACCATATCCCGGTAACAGGATTTGAGGGTCTTGAAAAATACGACAGCTTTTCGGAGCTTAACATTTCCGAATGGCATATCAGGTCGGAAAATACGGACATTTTAGCGGGTCTTTCCAACATAAAAAAACTTTGTCTTCGTGACGTACAGGAAAAAGAAGATGTCGAATGGACGGCAAACGCCAAATTCAGCGAGCTTGCCTTTGAGTGCGATTACCCGCGGGACGATCTGCTGAAATTTGTGTACTCTATGTCAAATGTCACTGAGCTTACAACCAAAAGCTCAGTCCCCGACCTTACAGGCATAGAAGCTATGACAGGGCTGAAAAAGCTGAAAATAGAACTCCATCCCGACGAAGAAGATATCATCGACTTTGCACCAATTGCAGATCTTAAAGCCTTGGAGGAATTTAGCTTTACGGGAAACAACGGCAATAATTTTGAAAGCATTGGCAATATAAAAACTCTGAAAAGCCTTACGCTCTCGGGAATAAGGAGCGGCTGGGCTGACGAGACCATTGATCTTTCGGGACTTGCAGGCTGCACGTCCATTGAATATCTTGACATCAGCGATATAGACAGCAGCATTTGGGAGGCTACGCCGAATATGAAAAAGCTTAAAAAGATAAAATTCGGTATGTACGGCTGTCCCTACGACGAGCTTGATACGGTAATAAATCCGAAGTCCGTTGAGGAGATCATTTTTGAAAACCAATCATATCTGGAGACCAAAGGAATTTCAAAGCTTAAGAAGCTGAAAAAGCTTACTTTCATAAATTGTGATTTTGAAAATATTTCCGAAATAAGCAAATGTCCCGCATTAAAAACGATCACAATTGATTGTGAAGACCCTGCGATATTTGATGCGGAGGATATTGAAAATAACAAGCACATCGAAGAAATGTATCTGAAAAACGTTCGATTTATGCACTACAGATCACTTAAAACTTTGAAGAAACTCAAAAAGCTGACCCTTATTTCCACCGACCTTACCGGGGAGCAGATAAACGATCTGCGAAATGATATGTCACGGTGCGAAATTGAAGCGGTACTGCCCGAAAAGGAAAAGAACGGATACGGTGAAGAAGATGCCGAAACAGAAAATTCATATAAGCCGGTAAGCCTTGCCGAGCCGTTCGAGACCGTATATATTGACGATGTTCGTGTGGAGACCTATTACATAAACGATGATTATTGGGGCAAGACAATATATATTAAAAACGGCAGCAAAAAGCCCGTTGAAAATCTTACTGAATTTATGGAGAAAAACGGGTTCACCGACGGCTGCGACAGAATTATCTTATACTATCCCGAATACGACGGACATTCCGAAGTCACTGAGATACTCGAAATTACCGATAACGGAATAGATTATGAAAGCTCCGAAGTGTACGTAGACGCTTTTTCCGCTGTTGAGGAGGACTATATAGACAATAAGCTGTTCAGGACGCTTTACCCCGGCTGTAAAGCCGAAGCCATCCTGCACCCGAAAGATGACAGTTCTGAAGCGGAATGATCGGCAATTTTGCGGAAAATTCTATGACCTGAAAGCTGTTGGGGTATATTCCCAAACTCCGAGATCTACCCGCTTGGATATGTCCGACGAAAAGAAAAGCAGCGGCATTTCGTACCGCTGCTTTTTTATCTGAAAATTGCATTTACACCGTTTAAATTTCAGAACTAAATTGTGTGTCCTTTTGAGATGAGGAATACAATAAAGATATTTCTATAATACGGGACAAAAAACGCGGCTCGGAAAACATTCTCAGAGATGTAAAAAACAGTCAATTACAAATACCGTCAGAGACCGAAAATGACGCTTTTATTCCTGTTTCCGGCAGATACGGAAAAAACCGCTTTGCATATGAATTTTTTTTTAATAATCCTTGAC
>CAMWVO010000455.1 GCA_947177695.1 uncultured Clostridia bacterium | reverse complement strand
GTGAACAGCGGTCTGGAAAACATATCTGCCGAACAGCTTTCGGAGAACATCAGCAAGATCGCCGAGGAACTTAACGTGCCCGTAGAAGATCCCGAAGCCGCAGCGGAGAATATCCCCGAACGGACGGCGGAACAGCCCGATGCTCCCGAACGCACAGCCGCGGAAAACGCTCCCGCAAGAGATCCTATTACACTTAAAGACGGAACGGCTATGCTGAAAAAAATACTTGCTCCCGTCGTTCCCGACAACATGAAAGGCGGTCTGAACACGCTTATCCGCGAGTTTGAAAAGACCCGCGACCTGAATACACTGATCGACAGGCTCAGCGTTATAGTGAACAGCGCCGAGGACATGGATAAGAAAATACTTCTCGCGCAGGGAATAAATCTCGTACTCAGCGAAATGGCGCAGGCGCAGGGCATTCAGTACCGTCCGCCCACGACCATGGAAAATATGCTGGACTTCCTTATAAAGAATATCAACGATCCGTCGCTGAAATCCCTTTCGGACATGACCAGACCCGACATGATACAGGGACTTCTCAGCGCGCCGGGCGTGTTCACGCCGCTGCTGCACTTCCTTGTGCCTATGAATATGGACGGCATGAAGGCTTTCGGCGAGCTTTGGGCAGACCCCGACGCAGACCGGGATCCCGCAACGGGAGAATCCGACAATCACCTGTTCCTCTGCTTTGAGATAGAGAACGCAGGCTACTTTGAGCTGGAGGTTTACGCCCGCGGCAAGTCGGTCAACGCGGCTCTGATGTGTCCCGCGGGAACGGAAAGAAACTATCTTCCCATAAAGGAAATGATTCCCGAGCTTGCGGCTTCCTGCGGCTACAATGCGGAAAAAATAATGATAGAACCGCTGAAAAGAAAGCGGGATCTTGCGAACATATTCCCCAAGCTGAACGAAAGGAGGACGGGACTGAATGTCAGGATATAAAGGAAAGAAGCCCAGCAACTCCGCGGTAGCTCTCAGATACAATCCCGACAAGGACTACACGCCTATCGTTGTGGCTTCGGGACACGGTCACGTAGCCGAAAAGATAATCAATCTTGCCGACGAAAACGGCGTGCCTGTCTACCGCGACGACTCAGCAACCGCGCTGCTTACCATGCTCAACGTGGGACAGGGTATCCCTCCCGATCTTTATCAGCTTGTGGCGGGTATCTATGTGCAGGTAATGCGCATCGCAAAGGACAACGGCTCAAATAATCTGTGAGAAACATATCCCCGAATGGCTTGACCGTTCGGGGATATGTTCTATACTATATTAATATGCCGTGAGTTCGGAACATATACTTTTGTCCGTTTCTGCTTTATTCAAGACCTTTCATAAGTCCGTCGATTATAACAGGATATTCCCATGTGCAGGAGGAACGGTTAAGGATACCGAAATTTTCTCCGTTTCCCGAAAACGCGCCGTTGTCCCACCAGAGACAGGGTACGCCGATCTCCTTTGCCTTGCTTACATAGAACGTCGCCCATTCTGCGCGGATATCCTCGTTAGCCTTGGCTCTTGCGCCGAACTCGCCGATAATAACGGGAGTACCCTTGTCAATGAAGGTAGTTTTCAGAGTGTCCATAAGATAAATTATATCGTTTGCGGAGGTATCGTCGGGAGAGAACTTTCTTGCGGCAAAGTCGTCGCTGAGCGCGAACGCATAAGGCGTGTAGGCGTGAACTGAAATAATGATCTTGTCGTCTCCCTCGGGGACTTTGATAGCTTTCAGCGCGGAATCGGTAGAGCTTGCCGCGTATCCGGGTATCATAAGGTGACGCTTTGCGTTGTTTCCGCCCAAACCTCTTATTGTCTCAACAAATGCAGCGTTGAAATGGTTTACCACCTCGCGTCCCTCGTCGTCGCCGCCGTTCCATTCAACACCGGTGTTTCTCTTGCGGGGTTCGTTCAGTCCCTCGAAAATGAGCTTTTCATTATAGCCCGCAAAGCGTGTGCCTATCTGTGTCCAGAGAGCTTTCAGCTTCTCTGTGGCTTCCGCTTCCGTCTCGTAGTAGGGGTCGTGCCATTCCTCGTGGTGGATATTGAGGATAACGAACATATCCTGACTGTAAGCGTAGTCAACGACCTCCTGAACGCGGTTCATCCAAGCCTCGTCAACAACGTTGTTTTCGTCCATGTGGATACCCCATGTGGTGGGTATTCTTATAATATTGAAGCCTGCGTCCTTGACGGTGGTTATCATTTCCTTTGTGGTAAGGATATTGCCCCAGCTTGTTTCGCTGTCAACACCTGTGCCGCCCGTGGAATCGAGAGTGTTTCCGAGGCTCCAGCCCACCTTGATCTCCTTGACCAGCTCGGTGGACGGGATATCGCGTATCTCATCGTTCACAGTGCTTACATACGGAGTCTGATCCGTGCTGTCCGAACCGCTTGCAGGCTCTCCAACCTCAGCCGTACTCTTGTCTCCGCAGCCCGAAAGGGACAAAAGCATAAAAGAAGCGACAGCAGCCGATAAAATTTTTCTCACCGTATTTTTTTTCATTGTCCAAAACCTCCGAATTATAAATTTCTGTTACGATAAATTATATCACAATCTGTTCGGTTATGCAAC
>CAMWVO010000454.1 GCA_947177695.1 uncultured Clostridia bacterium | reverse complement strand
TTTTCAAGGACGGCTGTCTTATGCTTGACGATTATGCCGTAGAAATGCTAAAACCAGTTTCTGCCGACGGAAGATTTTTTGAAGAAAGTGAAATTCTGAAAAATGAGCTTGAGAAGAAAAGCAAGAATTTTGAAAATTTACAGGACGAGCTTAATTTAAAAAATGAAAAAATCTCTAACCTTGAAAAATCGCTGAGTGATAAAATCTCCGAAATTGAGATTTTTCAAAATCAGCTTGCCAAGCAAAATTCCAAAAACGCCGATTTGATAAAAAGTGTGGAACGGCTTACCGATGAGATTACGGAGAAAAGCAAAATCATTGATAAACTGCAAAACGAGGCTGCCGCACAGCTTAGTCAGAAGTCACGAAGATTGTTCGGTAAAAATTGATTTGCAACCTATTGCAAAGCTGTTTTCAACTGGTTGCAAAAAATGACTGCTTGTAGGATAGCAAGCGCAGAAAAAGTACATACTTTTTCACAAAGGGACTGCCGTCCCTTAAACCCAACGGTATAAATCCATACAAAGGAGAATTTTAGTGAGAACTATACGAAAAATCATAAAATTCAATGATGACGAATGGCAGGTTGTTTGTAAACGTGCCGAGTTTTTGAATTTGAGAACAGGGACATACATCAGAAGAATTGCCGTTCGAGAAGTTTTAAAAGTGTTCGATATGAAAAAACTCAATCGGGTGCTGATGTCATTTTTCAGAATTAGAAATCTGCTTGAACAGATTTTGAGGGTTGCAATGCGTGAGCATTCGCAGTACACAGAAAAAATCCAAAAGTTATTGGAGGAAGTCAATAGCTACGAAAAAACGCTTAAAAAATATTTATCGGAGCTCAAGCCCGAAAGATTGCTTTAATTTGAAAGAGGTGTTACCAATGGGTAGAAAAATTTGCAAGGAAATCAAATACAGCGAGGACGAAAAGGAGATAATAAGCAAATGTGCTGAAAAGCGTAACAATAGGATCGGTACATATATCCGTGAAATTGCCGTTGTAGGGATAATTAAAATTTACGATTTAAAACAGCTTGAACATTTGGTTATGTCCTTTAATCGTATCGGAAATGAGATAGATTCCATTGCCGAAGTTGTCAACAGCACAAGGACGATTACGAGAAAGGATATTGAGGATTTAGGCAAATCGGTTGAATATTTGAAAACGGTTTTTGAGTATTATCTTCTGCCGCTGAAATTTGATTTTTTTAATAACGAATAGAATTTGACGGAAAGGAGGACAATTATGACGACAAATTCTAAACAGGAGCTTATATCAAAAATTGTGATTTTGCTTAATGAGCTCATTGATATTGAAGAAAAATCATCAATGAAAATTCCACAAGCAGACGAAAAAATTGAAATGCTGACTATTAAGGAATGTACAGAGTTAGTAAAAGGTCTTTCGGAACATATGGTTCGTCAGCTTGTAATGCAAGATAAAATTCCGTATATACGGGCGGGAAAAGGTAAAAACGGAAAAATTCTTATTGCTAAATCGGAATTGATGTCATATTTATACGGTTCACAATAAAAAATATGGCATATTTCTGCAAATAGTTCTTGACTTTAAATCACAAAAGCAGTATAATAAAGATGCAGAAATATGCCATAAATTTACACATCAAAAGGAGAGATGTTTATGGCAGCAATTCAGAGAAGAGGAAACTCGTTCCGTATAAAGGTATCCTGCGGATACGACACCAACGGCAAGCAGGTCGTTCAGTCAATGACTTGGAAGCCCGACGAGGGTATGACCGAGAAGCAAATCGAAAAGGAAGTTCAAAGACAAGCAGTTTTGTTTGAAGAAGCTTGCTTGAAAGGAAACGTTGTTGCAACAATCAAGTTTGAGGACTTCGCCCGTCAATGGTTCAAGGAGTATGCGGAAATCAAGCTTAAACAGCGTACTATTGAGGGTTATCATCAAATGGAAAAACGTATCTACAAAGCAATCGGGCATATCCGTTTGGACAAGCTGACAACTCGTCATATTCAAAAATTCATCATTGACCTTTGCAATTCAGAGCGTGAGGACGGTCGTGACCGCAACGGCGGAAAGCTTTCCACAAAGACTATCAAACTATACAAGTCCATGATTTCCACGATTTGTAACTACGCTGTAAAAATGCAGATGATACAGACAAATCCCTGCAAAAACGTTACCATTCCAAAAGTGATTACGCCCGAAAAGGAGTATTATTCAATTGAGGAAGCACAGCGTTTGTTAGACCTTTTCAAACAGGAGGACGAAGAAAACTACAAATATGTATTATTCTATACTCTTGCAATTTACACGGGTTTTCGTCTTGGAGAGCTTATGGGGCTTGAATGGAAAGATGTGAATTTCGGAACAAATGTTATCACAGTAAACCGCACTTGTTTATACTCAAAAGCAAAGGGCGGACTTTACACGGAAACTCCCAAGACTTCTCAAAGTTTAAGAAGTTTAAAAGTCCCGCAAGGTGTGATTGATATGCTGACAAAGTGGAAAGGTCTGCAAAATGTTCAGCGTGAAAAGATTGGTTCAAAGTGGATAGAAACTGACCGCATCTTCACAAAATGGAACGGCTTGAC
>CAMWVO010000453.1 GCA_947177695.1 uncultured Clostridia bacterium | reverse complement strand
CAACAAAAGAGGCTATGAGGTAAGCTATGCTTCTCAGGCTTACGAAATCAAGACTGGCAAGAATTTTATCAACGTTCTTGCTCCCTCAAGCTACATTCAGAACAGGGGTATGACCCTCGGCGGTCCTGTTCTGGACGTGACTTTTTCCTCAACTCAAAAGGATGTTATCAAGGTCTCAATTGACCATTTCAAGGGCGGTCTTGACAATATGCCCAAGTTTGAGCTTTACGAGGATCAGGGCTACACTCCCGAAGTCAAGGAGTGCGACGAATACTGGGAGCTTACAAGCGGCGACACAAAGGTACGCGTTGGCAAGTGGAACTGGAACATTCAGTATTTCTACAAGGACAAGAAGCTGACAGGCGGTTCTTGGAGAGCCACTACCGTTATCAATGAAAATCAATTCAGACTTTCCTCACGCCTTGCATACACACAGGACGACACTTTCTGGGATTACCCGCAGGACGCAAGAAATACATATATAAGAGAACAGCTTACTCTTTCCGTTGGTGAGAATATTTACGGCTTTGGCGAGAAGTTCACAACGTTCGTTAAGAATGGTCAAAACGTTGAGACTTGGAACTCCGACGGAGGCACTTGCTCGGAGCAGTCCTACAAGTGCATACCTTTCTACATTTCCTCCCGCGGCTACGGTATTTTTGTAAACAGCTCGGACAAGGTTTCCTATGAAGTTGCTTCCGACACAGTTTCCAAGGTTTCCTTTACCGTTCCGGGTGAAAGTCTTGAATATTTTGTTATCGGCGGTGAGAACCTCCACGAGGTGCTTGCAAATTATACAACTCTTACAGGCAAGCCTGCGCTTCCTCCCGCTTACACATTCGGACTTTGGCTTACAACTTCCTTTACCACAAAGTATGACGAGGAAACAGTTACCTCCTTTATCGACGGCATGGCTGAAAGGGATATTCCATTGCAGGTATTCCACTTCGACTGCTTCTGGATGAAAGAATACGAGTGGTGCAACTTTGAGTGGGACACACGTCAGTTCCCCGACCCTCCCGCAATGCTGAAGCGTCTCAAGGACAGAGGTCTTGAGATCTGCGTTTGGATAAACCCATACATTGCACAGCGTTCTAAACTTTTCGACGAGGGCGTACAGAACGGTTACTTCATCAAGAACCTTGACGGAAGCGTTTTCCAATGCGATATGTGGCAGCCCGGCATGGCTATTGTGGACTTCACAAATCCCGCCGCTTGCGAGTGGTACGCTTCCAAGCTGAAAAAGCTCTGCGAAATGGGCGTTGACTGCTTCAAGACAGACTTCGGCGAGAGAATTCCCACAAAGGTAAAATATTTCGACGGCTCTAACCCCATTGCAATGCACAACTATTACACATACCTTTACAACAAGACGGTATTTAACGTTCTGAAAGAATATTACGGCGAGAACAAGGCTTGCTTGTTTGCACGTTCCGCAACGGCTGGCGGACAGCAGTTCCCTGTACACTGGGGCGGCGACTGCTCGGCAGAGTATACTTCCATGGCGGAGACACTCCGCGGCGGACTTTCCCTCTGCGCTTCGGGCTTCGGCTATTTCAGCCACGACATGAGCGGCTTTGAAGCAACAGCAACTCCCGACATCTACAAGAGGTGGGCGGCGTTCGGTCTGTTCTCCACACACTCACGTCTCCACGGAAACAGCTCCTACAGAGTGCCTTGGCTCTTTGATGATGAGTCCGTTGACGTACTCCGCTTCTTCACAAAACTTAAAGGTAAACTCATGCCTTATATCTGGTCGCAGGCTATCAAGACCTCCACAGTGGGCGTGCCTATGATGAGAGCAATGGTTATCGACTTTGAAAACGACCCTGCGTGTCTCAGCCTTGACCGCCAGTATATGTTCGGCGACAACATTCTGGTTGCGCCTATCTTCAACGATGAGGGTACTGCCGAGTTCTACGTACCTGCGGGAACATGGACGGATATCATTTCCGGCAAGCAGTACGAGGGCGGCAAGTACTACAATGAGAAATTCGACTACTTCTCTCTCCCCTGCCTTGCTAAGCCCAACAGCATTATTGCTTACGGTAACTTTGAGAAGAATTTCGAGTACGATTATCTGAACGGCACCGAGTTCGTTATCTACGAACCCGAGGACGGAAAAACGATCGAGTGCAATATCTACAATACCGAAGCTGAAAAGGTATTTACCCTTACAGCTCTCAGAAACGGCGACAAGGTGGAGGTTTCCTACACAAATACCTCCGCATCGTTCACCGTTAAGGTATTCGGCAAAGAGCCGATCGCTGTTAGTCCTTCATGCGACGGAAAGGTTATTATCAATCTTTAAAAATTTTGCCGCCATCTGTAAAGATGGCGGCAATCTTTTGTTCCCAAAAAGAAAAATGGAACGGACAAATATTTATTTTTTCGAGATAACTCCGTTTTTATCAGCATGGTAAGTCTTTCCGTCCACCGTGAAATCTCCCGTCTGCTTTACTCCTTTTTTATAGTAATACTGCTTTTCACCCAGTTTCAGAAAGCCCGTAAATGTGCCGAGATATTTACCGTCCGAATCAAATCTGTAACGCTTGCTCTTTATGGTAGTATCCTTTGTAA
>CAMWVO010000452.1 GCA_947177695.1 uncultured Clostridia bacterium | reverse complement strand
TATTGTCGGCTTCTTACCTGTTGGAGCAATCTGACAGGGAAAGGAGGTGGAACTCATGGAGTACATAGTATCGTTTGTATTGTCTGTTATGGCGAGTGTGGTTGGTAACTGCATAAGCAAGTGGTTAGACAGACATAAGTCCGACAAGTAGCCCAAATCCCCTTGGCAAACAATACCCCCTGAGTGACCGGCTCAGGGGGTATTGCGTTTGTGTGTCCTCACGGAAACACATAGTATCATTTGTGGTATCTTCATTATACACCGCAAAACTATTTTTGTCAAGACTTTTTCGGATACGGTTTTTAACGTCCGTTCAGAAGTCAAAGCATCAGACTTTATGTGACCACGATCAATCAGCAGCTCAATCCTGCACCTTTTTGATCGGTCTGACTACTTTCCAGAACCGTGCGGGGTCATGATAAAAGTAAGCGATCCTGCCCATAGAATCATCATAACAGTATCCGGTACCGGTAAAGTCAAAGCTTTCGATCGCTTCATCTACCTTTTTCTCTACAATGCAGTTTTCCTTTTCATAATCAAAGGGTCCGTGTTCAAAAACAATATATTCCGCTTCGGGAATATCGGTCAGGGTCATCTGGGACGGCACTTCGCCGTCGTAATCAACAGGAAGACGTACTCCGTAGCATTCCAAACGTGGAACACCGTGAGAAAATTCCTGTCCGCAGGAAAAAGCCTGTCCCTTCGGATCGTAAATATACGCCATTATCTGACCGGCGCCGCTGTTTGCTTCGCTTCCTCCCTCATCGTCAAGCTTTCCCTTGATGCTGTCAAGCAGACCGCAGATAGTATCGCAGTCATGTCCCGGTATCTGCGCCTGCTTCTGCCAGAAGTCCCAGTACCCGTTGCTGTCATAGTTTTTAACATATAAGAATTTGTGCGCGGGGATAGTTACAAAATAAGTCTTTACCTCGCTTGCAGAGCTGTTCATATTGTTTTCCTCAATTCCTAAAAAGTAGCGGTCGAACGGACAGAGTTTTGTACGGAGAACAAGCGGTACAGGTTTTTTACGGTATTCGCCCGGCGTTATCCCGTACATTGCTTTAAACGAACGGGTAAAAGCTTCGTGGGTCGAAAAGCCGTAATCGAGAGCAATGTCCAGAATACCTCTTTTGCTGTCCCTTATGTCTTTCAGCGCAAAAGTTAATTTTCTGCGGCGCAGATAATCCTTGAAATTCATACCGGATATTTCTTTGAATTTTCTCGCAACATAAAATTCGGAATATCCCAGCTTCTGAGAAAGCGTCCGAAGCGTCAGTTCCTCATTGCTGCGCTGTTCAATACACCTGTCGATCTCATCGACGATCATCTGTATATGCCTGTTCATTTCATACATTGTTTTTACCTCTCAACCGCTCTGTTTTTATTATAGCATTAAAATTCGGACTTGACTTGATTTTACTTGCACAAAATCCTGCATTAATATTAATAAATCAACATTTTAACGGAGAATTGACATATTTCGTCATGATATGCTATAATAACGTTATTGTCGGCTTCTTACCTGTTGGAGCAATCTGACAGGGAAAGGAGGTGGAACTCGTGAACTACATAATTTCATTCATAATGTCTGTTGTGGCAAGTGTAGCTGGTAACTGCATAAGCAAGTGGTTAGACAGACATAACAAGTCCGACAAGTAGCCCAAACTTCCCCCGGCAAACAAAGCCCCCTGAGCTGGCACTCAGGGGGCTTTGCATTTGTGTGTCCTCGTGAAAACACATAACCTCATTCATGGTATCTTTATTATACACCGCAAAACTATTTTTGTCAAGACTTTTTCGGATACGGCTTTTTAACGTCCGTCCTTCCCATAAGGTAATCTGTGCTTGTGCCGAATATGTCTGCGATATTTCCTAAAACCTCAACGGGAATACCTCTTACTCCGTTTTCATAGCTTGAATAGGTACGGCGGTTCAGAAAAAGCTTGTCTGCCATCTGCTGCTGAGTCATGTCGGAATCTTCCCTTAAATTGCGAATTCTTTCATATACCACGGCGACCACCTCCGAAAGCGTCATAGAGTACTTGCCAATATTGATTTTACTTCAAAAAAATACCTTTGTCAATAAATCGGAAAACTGTCAGTAAAAAAACAGCTTTTTTAGTAAAAAAATACTTTACAAGAGGAATTATTTGTGTTAAAATAATATCAGCGTATGTACTATATATAATATCGCTTTTCGGCGGTATCATATATGTCGTGTCATACAAATTTGTTTTAGGAGGATTGTCCAATATGGCAAGAAAAAAACAAACCATGGACGGCAACAACGCTGCGGCGTGGGTCTCTTATCCCTTTACCGACGTTGCTGCCATCTACCCGATCACCCCTTCCTCTGTTATGGCTGAGGTAACCGACCAGTGGGCTGCGAAAAATCAGAACAACCTGTTCGGTCAGCCTGTCAAAGTAGCTGAAATGCAGTCCGAGGCAGGCGCTGCCGGTACTGTTCACGGCTCGCTTTCCGCAGGCGCGCTTACCACCACCTACACAGCTTCTCAGGGTCTGCTCCTGATGATCCCGAATATGTATAAGATCGCCGGCGAGCTTCTCCCCTGCGTTATCC
>CAMWVO010000451.1 GCA_947177695.1 uncultured Clostridia bacterium | reverse complement strand
CGGGACTGAGGACAGCCTGTACGAATTCTACCGCATGGTCGGCGCGCCGCAGGCAGTCGCCGCAGCCGAAAACGCCGCGGGCTTGAAGATCGACTACTATATGAAGCTTAACAACGAAAGCTTTGAAGTCATGGTGGATATTTTCGGCGGCGTGGACTTTGACGTCCCCTACAATCTGATCTATTCCAACCCCGACACGGGCGAGGAGACCATAATCCGCGAGGGTACGGCATACCTTGATTCCGAAATGCTCCGAAAGGTAGTGACATTTCCGCTGTTCAATTCGGGAGAGGAGTACCGCGCCAAGATAACGGGAGTGCTGATAAACGACCTTATCAACAAAAATATCGACGACGGCTTTTCAAGCCATATCGACGACTATTTCAGCGCGGTAATAAATTCCACTGCCGAGACAAATTTTACCGCCTATGACTATGAGGCGCAGTCCCGCGCGATGAAGTACGTTGCTTCAAGCGACGAAAGGATCTGCCAGCTTGTAACTGTGTCGGGAGCATATAACGAAAACGGAAATTTTGTCCTTGACGAAGATTTCCTGAAATCTGTTACCGAGCGTTTCAAGCTGTACGAACTCGAAAGCGTGGAGACCGAAATGAGCCTTATGGCGGTGGAGTAATGACAGACGCAAATACTCGCCTTTGAATAAAATAAAATTTTTTGCGGATAATATTCTCGGAAGTACACCTTTCGGGAGTATTTTCCTTTTGCCGTCCCCGATCAAAGAACGCGGGGTTTGCCGATCTGTCGCAGGACGGTATTCTTCGCCGGCACGCCGCCGAGATCGGATAGAACTTCGGAACTGAAGTTCCGCATTTTATCGGAAATCGGCGTACCGAAAGCGGCATTGAAAGGATGGATTAAAATGTTTGATAAAATCGCACTTGCGCTTCTTGTCATAGGCGGTCTTAACTGGGGTCTTGTGGGAATATTCAGCTTCGACCTTGTGGCATGGCTGTTCGGCGGAACAGGCGCGATCCTCAGCAGAGTGGTGTATGTGCTTGTAGCCCTCTCGGCTATCTGGTGCATAACGCTTCTTTTCAGACGCGACAGCTTAGTCGAAAGCAGAACTTAACAAAACTAAAGCGCAAAAAAACGCTCAAAGCCGAACCATCGGTTTTGAGCGTTTGTTTTTACCGTGACTTTATCCAATCCGCAGCCATGGAGAACCACTTTCCGCAGTCGGGATTGAAGTGCTCGTCTCCGCTTGCGGTGCATTCGTCGCACAGCGCAAGACCGTGAGCGCCCCGTTCAAAAATGTGACAGGCAAATGGTATTTTCTTTTCCGCCAGAGCCGCCGCGAACATCAGCGTGTTTTCAACGGGTACGCAGCCGTCGTCGGCAGTGTGCCACAGGAACACGGGAGGAACGTCCTCCGTGACCTGCTTTTCAAGGGAAACAAGCTCCCGCAGAGCAGCGTCCTCTCCCGCAATGTTCACGATAGAACCGTCGTGACGCTTCTCTCCCGCCGTTATAACGGGATAGCAAAGCACTGCGCCGTTAGGTCTGTAGAGGGAGCTTTCGCCGCCCAGAGCGTCCGTGATAAAGGATTTTTTCCAGTGTACCGCAAGGCTTGCCGCAAGATGTCCTCCCGCGGAAAATCCGCATATCATAATTTTTTCGGGATCGACTCCAAGCTCCGCCGCATTTTTGCGAACGTAAGCCATCGCCTGAGCGGCTTCAAGCAGATCGGTGGGGAACTTCTTAAAACAGCTGTAGCGCAGAACGAACGCCTGTATCCCGAACGCCGCAAACCGCATGGCCACAGGCTCCGCCTCTCTTTCGGAGCAGTACTCGTACCCTCCTCCGGGACAGATCACCACCGCAGGACGCTTTTTCAGCAGTATGCCCTCGTAAGGTCCCGCGCAGTAAAGATCAAGCTCGGCACGGCAGTCCGCAGGGTCAAGCCCCGCCTTTTCATAGGGAACGTCAAGTACAACGGTTCTGGAGATCATTTTACATTATCCTTTCCATTATTTATAAATAGCGGCGTCAATATCGGCTTTAAGCTGAGCAAACCATTCGGCAAAGTTCTCGTCGGTGTTGTAGAGCGCGACTGCATCTTCAAGGGACATATCCTGCTCCATGTGACCCTCAACCGCGGCTCTGTCCGCGGCGGCTTTCTCCGCAAGACTTTTTTCAAGTATGCTTCTTGCCTCCTGACAGCCGTCAAACGCTTTGTTTGTGTACAGCTCTGTTTCGGAAATGCGGCTGAAAGCCTCCTTTATGACCGTATCGTTTGTACCCGCAACTTCAATTCCCAGCTTTTCTGCGGTCTCCTTGTAGTAATCGTAATCGTTCGCCTGCTTTTTAACGGGAAGATACCCCGACTCTGCGGAAAACGCAATGTTGTTTTCAGGCTCGGTAAACCATTTCAGGAACAATACCGCGGCGGCTTCCTCTTCGGGCGTGGACTTTGTTACCACCATACCCGCGCCCTGCTGAACGCTTACAGCATGACCGCCCTCGAAAACGGGCATCGGAAGAATTTCCGCATCGATAGCGTGGGTGCCGTGGTCGTCCGTTACCTCGTCGGGGAAATACACCGCCGACGAGGTGGAGCCGATAAG
>CAMWVO010000450.1 GCA_947177695.1 uncultured Clostridia bacterium | reverse complement strand
GGCAGAAACAGCTACGGCAGAATCACCGTTCGTCACAGAGGCGGCGGAAACAGAAGAAAATACAGAATTATCGACTTCAAGAGAGATAAGCAGGGCATGAACGCTACTGTTCTTACTCTGGAGTACGATCCTAACAGAAGCGCTTTCATCGCTCTCGTTCAGTACGAGGACGGCGAAAAGAGATATATCATCGCTCCCAACGGTCTGGCTGTGGGCGATACCGTTACAAGCGGTTCTCACGCAGATATTAAGCCCGGCAACGCTCTGGCGCTCTGCGATATCCCCGTTGGTACTTTCATTCACAACATCGAGCTTTATCCCGGCAAGGGCGCACAGCTTGTCCGCTCCGCAGGAAACATGGCTCAGCTCATGGGTAAGGAGGACAAATACGTTCTCGTAAGACTTCCCTCGGGCGAGATGAGAAAGATCCCCGCCAACTGTATGGCTTCCATCGGTCAGGTTTCCAACATTGACCACGAGAATGTAAGCCTCGGTAAGGCAGGTAAGACACGTCACCTGGGTATTAGACCTACAGTCCGCGGTTCTGTCATGAACCCCTGCGACCACCCTCACGGCGGTGGTGAAGGTAAATCACCTGTCGGTCGTCCCGGACCTGTTACTCCTTGGGGTAAGCCCGCTCTCGGTTACAAGACCAGAAAGCAGCACCACCGTACAGACAAGTTTATCGTTAAGAGAAGAAACGGTAAATAAGCGGGGAGCCCCCGCGGGCATAGTCACCCCCGCAGTTGGATATCAGAATATGCAGCTGCACTTAGCCCCCTCAAGGGGGCGGGAGAGAGACTGCCGAAATGTTGCGTAATTTTTATTACGTTTCACCAAAATGAATATTCGGTCGCATGACCGACTCATTGAAATCATAAAGAGGGATGTGGGGGATTTCCCCGCACATCTTGCCTCGTAAATATGAGAGGAGGAAAACCAATGAGCAGAAGCGTTAAAAAGGGACCATACGTACAAGAGGTCCTTCTGAAAAGAGTTATCGCTATGAACGAAGCGGGCGAGAAAAAGGTTCTTAAAACATGGAGCCGTTCTTCCACAATCTACCCCGATTTCGTTGGTCATACCTTTGCCGTTCATGACGGCAGAAAGCACGTTCCCGTATACGTTACGGAAGATATGGTAGGTCACAAGCTGGGCGAATTCGCTCCCACAAGAACCTACAAGGGACACGCTGGTTCCAAAGTTTCCAACAACGGTAAATAATAAGGCAGAGAGGAGAAATTACAATGGAAGCAAGAGCATATCTTAAAAATGCTCGGATCGCGCCGAGAAAAGTCCAGATCGTTCTCGACCTCATCAGAGGAAAGGACACAGAGACCGCTATGGCGATCCTTCAGCACACGCCCAAATCTGCCTGTGAATACCTGGAGAAGCTTCTGAAGTCCGCGATTGCAAACGCTGAGAACAACTTCGGAATGGACAGAGACAATCTCTACATTTCCGAGTGCTTCGTTTGCCCCGGTCCTATCATGAAGAGAATTATGCCCAGAGCACAGGGCAGGGCGTTCCGCATACTCAAGAGAACTTCCCATGTTACTCTTGCAGTCAAGGAAAAAGAATAAGTCGAAAGAGGAGGTAAACTAAATGGGACAGAAGGTTAATCCGCACGGTCTTCGTGTAGGCGTTATTAAGGATTGGGATTCCCGCTGGTTTGCAAACAAGGCAACTTTCGGCGATACTTTGGTTGAGGACTACAATGTTCGTAACTATATCAAGAAAAACCTTTATGCAGCAGGCGTTCCCCGTATCGAGATCGAAAGATTTGCAGACAAGGTAAGAATTCACGTTCACTGCGCTAAGCCCGGTATCGTTATCGGACGCGGCGGTGAGAATATCGAAAAGCTCCGTCTGGACATCGAGAAGATGATGAAGAAGTCCGTTTCCATCAATATCGTGGAGGTTAAGTCCCCCGATATGGACGCTCAGCTCGTTGCTGAAAGCATCGCAGCTCAGCTTGAAAACCGTGCTTCCTACAGAAGAGCTATGAAGCAGGCTATCGGCAGATCCATGAAGCTTGGTGCCAAGGGTATCAAGGTAATGGTAAGCGGTCGTATCGGCGGCGCCGAGATCGCTCGTTCCGAATCCTACCACGAGGGTACTATCCCCCTCCAGACTATCCGTGCAGATATCGACTACGGATTTGCAGAGGCTGCCACAACCTACGGCAGGATCGGCGTTAAGGTTTGGATCTACAAGGGTGAGGTTCTCAAGGGCGACGTTGCCAAGGCAAGAGTTATGGCTGAGAGATCCGAGAGAAAGCCCCGCAGAAACAACGATGACCGCAGAGGCGGAAATCGCGGCGAGCGCAGAGAGCGCGCACCGAAAAGAGAAGGAGGTAATCAGTAATGCTGCTTCCTAAGAGAGTTAAGTACAGAAGAGTACAGAGAGGACGCCTTACAGGTAAGGCCTACCGCGGAAACAAGGTTTCCAACGGCGAGTTCGGTCTGCAGGCTCTTGAGCCCGCTTGGATAACTTCCAACCAGATCGAGGCTGCCCGTATCGCTATGACACGTTATATCAAGAGAGGCGGTCAGGTTTGGATAAAGATATTCCCCGACAAGCCTATCAC
>CAMWVO010000449.1 GCA_947177695.1 uncultured Clostridia bacterium | reverse complement strand
CACGCGTAAGATCGTCGGCAGCGGCAGATTTTTATAAGAGACAGTGACCGAATTTACCGCCGCAAATATCCTTACTGATGGATTTTCCGAAGCCGACAGCAAAACCGCCGCAAGAAAATTTGCGGTACTTCCCGCTATCAGTACCGCAAACTGTTTTGGAAAACCCGTAAAGTCTAACAGCTTGTCAGGTGTAAGTTTAATTCCCGCACCGTAAAATACCAGTCTTTTAACGGGAATACCGCAAAACCGCATGACAGCAAGGTGTCCAAACTCGTGCCAGATACAAGCAGCAAGTCCGAGAAGCGCGTAACGGTTGTCCCCGATAAGCATAAGAAGCGTTACCGCCGCAAAGAAGCTGAAATCAAACGCCGCCGTAAAGCCTCTGAACCGCAGCTCAAACATTATTTATCGGCGCAGAACCGAGAAAATCAGCTATCGCGGCAAACAAATCAACAACGGTACTTTCCGAATTGAACTTGTTTTCGTACAGTTCAAAAATGTCCGCAGCCATGTCTCCGTTTAAAATATTTACCGCTATGAAGCCAATCGCAAGAAGCACACAAAGTATCGCCTGAAGCGTTAAGGTGTCACCGAACGATACGTTTTTTCCTTTGGGTTCGGGCAATGCCGTCTCCGCTCGCTTTTCGGCTCCCGCAGAGGTTTGTTCATTGTGTAAAGCCTCACTGCTTGTCAGATTTTCCTGCATACAAACATCTCCTTTTGTACCATAAATATTGACAAAAGAAGCGTTTTATGCATAGCTCGTCTGTAAAGTTTAACACTTTTACATCATTTTTTTATTCGGATTATCGAATTTGCAGGATACTCCTTTTCGCATTGGATAGGAAGGATCATCATGGCATGATTGGCGCTTTCAATCGGCTCTCCGTCACTGTTGTAAAGCTCCTCCACCCTGAGCGTATCAAAAATTTTTCCCGGAGCAAGAATTTCAACCTCGTCCCCTTTAAGAAATTTATTTCTCTGAGTACAGTAAAGATATCCATCTTTACACTCGTCAACTATCGCAGCTACGTCATATTCTCTTATATATCCACTGCTTTCGTAGTACTGGCAATCCTTTGGGTGTCCGAAAAAAAATCCGGTGCAGTATGGACGATGGCTGACCTTGAACACCTCGTCCCGAACCCATTGGGGAAGTTTGTAGTTGTCTGAATCTTGTTTCAGAATATCCACAGCCATTCGGTAAGCGTTTGTCACAACCGAAACATAGTAGGATGATTTCGCCCGTCCCTCGATTTTAAGGCTTGTAACACCTGCATTGGCAACTTTATCCAGATGTTCTATCATGCAAAGGTCTTTCGCGTTCAGAATATAAGTACCCGAACTGTCCTCCATGATTGGGTAATACTCCCCTTTTCGGGTCTCCTCCATCAAGCTGTAGCTCCACCTGCAAGGCTGAGCGCACTCGCCGCGGTTGGCATCGCGGTTCACCAGATACTGAGAAAGCAGGCACCGTCCCGAAAAGGACACGCACATCGCTCCGTGTACAAAGGCTTCTATCTCCAGATCGGCAGGAGTTTTCGCCCTTATCTCAGCAATTTCTTCCAGTGAAAGCTCGCGTGCAACAACAACCCGCTTCACGCCCATGTTATAGAGTTCCCGAGCGGTGACATAGTTGACAATACCCGTCTGGGTGGACATATGCACCTCCATCTCGGGACAGTATTCTTTCACAAGGGACAGCAGTCCCAGATCGGCTACGATGACCGCGTCCACACCGCAGTCGTCGGCTTCTTCCATAAACTGCCTGAAATGAGGTATCTCGTTATTTCTCGGCAAGGTATTGCAGGTCAGGTAAATTTTCACGCCCTTTGAGTGAGCAAGCTCAACTGCCGCTTTAAGGGAATCATATGTGAAATTTTCGGGACCTGCGCGCATACCGAAGCTTTGTCCGCCTAAATAGACCGCGTCAGCACCGTAATCCACCGCCGACCGCAGGCTTTCAAAGCTTCCGGCTGGAGACAGTACTTCAAGGTTATCCAAATTCATAAATCCTCCATATTACATAAGTCCCGCTTCGACAAGGTTTTGATTATGCTCATCAAGTGTCTCGGCATAGTAAAACTCGCCTGTTTCAAGGTTTGAACAGAAATAGTAGTAGTCCGTTTCAGCAGGATAAAGCACCGCGTTTATCGCGTCAAGACCGGGGTTGCAGATAGGTCCGGGAGGAAGTCCCGCGCCCTGATACGTATCGTATGCCTTGAACATGGCTTCGGACTTAAATTCGACATTGGGCATGATTATCTCTTCAACATAGTTTGTGGTCGGGTCGGACTGTAGAAGCGGGTACTCGTCCGGATTGTTCAGACGATTGAAAAATACCGAAGCGACCATCTTCATATCCTTTGTGTTAGCCGCCTCCGCCTGAATTACCGAAGCAAGAGTTAAAACTTCCTCCAGTTCCATATCCAAATCGTTCATACGTCCGTACAGGTCGGGAGTGATCCTTGCGTCAAAGTTCCTGTAGATTTTTTTCGCAACCACGCGCGGGTCTTCCTAAACATAGAACTCGTATCTGTCGGGAAAGAAGTACCCCTCCATTTTGTAAAATTTCAATGAACTTGTTTTGACTTCT
>CAMWVO010000448.1 GCA_947177695.1 uncultured Clostridia bacterium | reverse complement strand
AGGTGGACGAAACTTTTCCATGCGGCTTCGCCGCGCGGGGACTTTTAGTTAGTGCGTTAAATTAACATTGTACAGCTTATTTCCATGCCGTTACGTCATAAGTTTTGCCCGCTTCCGTCTCAAAGCAGGTGGTATCTCCGATTTCCTTTGCGGATACACTTTCCCCGCCGCTTGTGACGGTCAGACCCGTACCCACTATTCGGCACGGATTTCCGCACTTGGACAGAATTTCAAGCCTTGCGATCTTTCCACCGCTCCACTCAAAGGACAGCTCAAATCCGCCCCTTGCCATCATTCCGCGTACAGAGCCGCTTTCCCACTCGGCAGGAACGGCAGGAAGCAGGGAGATCTCTCCACTGTGGCTTTGCACCAACGCCTCCGCGATACCCGCGCCGCCGCCGAAGTTTCCGTCTATCTGGAAAGGCGGGTGCATATCGAACATATTTATATTCGTTGACCATGCAAGCAGTGCGGAAATATTCTCACCCACCCGCGCTCCGTCGCCGAGACGCGCCCACATATTGATTATCCACGCTCTCGACCAGCCTGTGTGTCCTCCGCCGTGGGTAAGACGGCGTATCAGTGTTGCCTCCGCGGCAGCCGCAAGCTCGGGAGTGTGCCGCTTTGTGATAAGGTCATAGGGATACAAGGCGAAAAGCTGGGAAATATGCCTGTGTCCCGGTTCGGCTTCGTCGTAGTCCTCCGCCCACTCCATTATCTGACCGTACTTGCCGACTTCGGGCTTGGGAAGCCTGTCCCGCAGGGATTTTATTTTTTCCACGAACTCCTTGTCGTCCTCAGTCTTGACTGATTCGTCCAGCGCCTCGGAGCATTTTATCACCGCCGTGAAAAGCTCGTGGAGTATTTGGCTGTCCATGGAAGGTCCCTGACAGATAGTACCCTTTGCGCCGTCCTTTGTTATGTAGGTGTTTTCGGGCGATACCGAGGGACTTGTTATAACTCTGCCCTTGTCGTCCTCGATAAGGAAGTCCGCAAAAAATTCGGCAGCCTCACGGATAGTATCATACTTCTCCGCAAGGAAAAGCTTGTCCCCCGTGAAAAGGTAATGCTCGTACAGATGAGTGCAGAGCCAAGCCATTCCCATAGGCCAAAGCGTGCCGGGAAGCCATTTGTCCTGCGGAGCGGTGTCGCCCCAGATATCGGTATTATGGTGACACATTGTTCCCCGACAGCGGTACATTTCACGCGCGGTGACCCGTCCGTTCTCCCGCATACGCTCGATGTGGTCGAACAGGGGAGTGTGGCACTCGGACAGATTTTGTATCTCCGCGCCCCAGTAGTTCATCTCCGTGTTAATGTTTATTGTGTACTTGCCGCCCCATGCTGGCCACATATCCTTGTTCCAGATACCCTGCAAATTCAGCGGAAGAGTTCCCGTACGGCTTCCCGATATCATCAGATACCGCGAGAAATTAAAGTACATCTCAGTAAGCTTATTGTCCTTTTCTCCGTCCTTTAATCTTTGCAGTCTTTCGTTTGTGGGAAGCTCCGCGTTTCCGTTGCTGTTGTCGCAAAGGTCAATGGCGCAGCGTTCGTAGAGAGCGCGATAGTCCGCAGCGTGCCAAGCCATAAGGTTGACAAATCCCTTGCGTATTGCGGCTTTAGCCTGACTTATGGCAAGCTTTTCATAATCGGAGGTGCGGAAAGCGGTCTGGCATGAAATGGTGATAGTTGCTTCGTCCGCATTTGCAACGCTGATACGGTTTGCGTCACAGCACGGTTTCCCGCCGTTTGAATAGTCTCCTCCCTTTGCGGAACAGGATATCGCCGCCGCGTAGGGTACGCCGTCCGACATGGTAAAGAGCAGCGTGTTTCCGTCGTAGGCTTCGTTTTTGTCGTAATCGTCGTCCTTGCCGTCGATAAGGGCGGTGAAGCTTATTTTGCCCTTTTGGTCGGCGGCAAATCTGATCACGATAACATTGTCGGGACAGGACGCGAAAACCGTCCTTGAATAGGATACTCCGCCGCTTTTCCATTTTGTTTCGCAGACGGAATTTTCAAGGTCGAGACTTCTTTTGTAGTCGGTATAGCCGTCCGCCCCGCCTTGCCATATGTGGAAGTCACCCAGCGGGTGATAGTGCCGCTGCTGTTCGTTAGTGCCGTAAAACGCGTCGGAGCAGAGTGCTTCCGCTTCGGCGGTCTTGCCCTCGCGGATAAGCGTACGCATTTTTTCGAGATTTTCATATGCCTTTGGATTGTTCCTTTTGCGGAAGCTTCCCGACCATATGGAATCCTCGTTAAGCTGAATAAGCTCGTCGGCGGGTTTTCCGAAGATCATTCCGCCCAGCCTGCCGTTTCCCACGGGGAGAGCCTCGTCCCAGTTTTCGGCAGGGGACTTGTACCATAGCAGTTCAGATAATCTGTCCATTTTATCCTCCTTTTATAAGCAATGTTAAACAAAACATAAAAATCGCACAAAATTAAAATAATTCAAGCAAAACGAAAAGTCCAATATGGAAAAGTTTCGCCCGCCTTTTCAAAGGCGGCAGGTTTCCAAAGGGCAGAGCGCGAAATCCCCTCCCTGCGCCTCGGCTGAAAGCCGAGATGAGCAGAGCGCATATCGTTCAAAACGGTG
>CAMWVO010000447.1 GCA_947177695.1 uncultured Clostridia bacterium | reverse complement strand
TTGTAGGCAGCTACAGCGGATTTCAGTGGTCGAGCGATAATATTTCATACGCAAGAGAATACTGCGGCTTGCCCGACAAAACCAACAGAGGCAAGGGCGAGCCTTTGCCGAAAAACGATTATGAGATCGAGTTCAGAAATGTCAGCTACACATATTATAAAGCCGACGAGCCCACTATAAAAAATCTTTCCTTTACGCTCCATAAGGGGGAACGGCTTGCGCTTGTGGGTCTGAACGGCGCGGGCAAGACTACCCTGATAAAACTGATGTGCGGACTTTACGACCCAACCGAGGGCGAAATACTTCTGAACGGCAAGCCCGTAAACGCATATAACCGCGACGAATATTTCACTTTGTTTTCGGCGGTATTTCAGGATATAAACGAGCTTCCCGTCAGCATTGCGGAAAATATTTCGGGCGAAAGCTACGAACATACCGATAAAGAAAAGCTTACCAAATGCATGAAGCAGGCGGGGCTGTACGAAAAGGTAATGAGCCTTCCGGAAAAGGAAAAGACCCATCTTGTGCGGAGCATTTACGACGACGCGATAGAGCTTTCGGGAGGGCAGAAGCAGAAGCTGGCTCTGGCAAAGGCGCTTTACAAGGACGCGCCCATACTCCTGCTTGACGAGCCTACCGCGGCGCTCGACCCAATAGCGGAGCAGGAAATGTACATGAACTACGCGAATTTCTCAAAGGGCAAAGCAAGCGTTTTTATATCCCACAGGCTTGCGTCAACACGCTTCTGCGACAGGATAATCATGCTTGAAAACGGCGGTATAGCCGAAACAGGCACGCACAATCAGCTTATGAAAGCGGGAGGCAAATATGCGGAGCTTTATGAGCTGCAAAGCTCCTATTACAGCGACAAGGCGGTGAATGAAAATGAGTGATGCCAAGGACAACGTAAAGCTGACCGCCAAGGAACGGCGCAGTATTTTAATGCGGGCGATAAAGCTTAACGAGCAGGCGGATAAAGGCTACACGTTGAGACTTGTCATGTGTGAGCTTCTGTCGGTTGCAAATGAGTACTTGTTCATATTACTGATAAGCTTTGTAACAAATGGAATTGCAGGCGGAAGAGAGCTTGGAAATCTGCTTGTCTCAACTGCGGTTATTGTAGCTGTATGCCTTGCGGTGCAGATAGCTGTTAAATTTATAAAGCGGCGTGAAAACAGCCATAAAGCAAAGCACGATTTACGGCTTCGCAGTATGCTGAATGAAAAATTGATGGATATGGATTACGTACATCTGGAAGACCCCAATATGCAGAACCGTTATAATATGTGCCTGAATTACCTGTTCAGTTGGGAGGGAATATCGTTTGTGTCAACAGTCACGGGAGATATCGCGGTAGCTGTATTCAGGATAATAATAGGCGCGGCGCTGATAATCCCGTCAGTAATACGCAGCAGCGGTCAATCAGGCTTTGCCGGTTTCATAACTTCACCGCTGGGATTTTTGTCCGCGGTTGCTGTTGTTATCGTTTCGGAGCTTATAAAAAATATATATTTCAAAATAAAAACTTCCAATGCCTATGAAGATGTGGTACGTGATAAACGGTATTTGCTGAGCAACCGCACCTATTCGGCATATATGAATTATGTTGTTAACAATTACCGCAGCGGCAAGGAGATACGCTTGTATTCCGAGCAGGAACTGATACTGGGAGAGATGCGGCAATGTACAGACGGTAACCATAAGCTGTGGCGGGCAGCTTTTTTCAGATGGCATAAATTTGGCATGGGTACTGAGCTGATGAACCTTATCTCAATGGGGGTTATGTACGGTTATGCTGTTCTCAAGGCGATCTATGGCACGCTTTCTGCGGGAGAGGTCATAGCGTTTGTTATGCTGTTTACAAGGGTCTTGAACGGAATAGCAGGCATATCTAACGAGCTGATAAATTTCAGACTGTCTGCCGATCGCTGCAAGGACGTTTTCGACTTTTTGGATATCCCCGACAATAAGTACAAAGGCACTATCCCCACGGAAAAACGCAGGGACAACGAGTACGAATTTGAGTTCCGCCATGTATGGTTCAGATATCCGGGAAGCGAGCAATATGTTCTCCGTGACATAAATTTGAAATGGAGGATCGGCGAGAAAATGGCTCTTGTTGGGCGCAACGGCTGCGGCAAATCAACGCTTGTCAAGCTGCTGTGCAGGCTTTACGACCCTACAGAGGGCGAGATAACGCTCAACGGCGTTGATATCCGCAAATATAATTATGAAGAATATATGGGGCTGTTTGCCGTAGTATTTCAGGATTCAAAGCTGTTCTCTTTCAGCGTTGCGGAAAATGTGGCAGCGAGCACGGAATTTGACCCGGAGCGTGTGGAGGATTGTGTCCGCAGAAGCGGACTGTCCGAACGCCTTGAAAGTATGCAGGACGGTATCAATACTTATCTGTATAAGGATTTTGATGAGCACGGCGTTGAAATTTCCGGCGGCGAGGCGCAGAAGATATGTCTTGCAAGGGCGGTATATAAAGGTTCACCGTTTATTGTATTAGATGAGCCTACTGCTGCGCTTGACCCCATATCGGAGCATGACATTTATACAAAATTCAACGGAATTGTGGGTACGAGGACAGC
>CAMWVO010000446.1 GCA_947177695.1 uncultured Clostridia bacterium | reverse complement strand
GATATTCGTTGTAACCCTCAAACACTAAGGTGTATGGGTAATCCTTGAAGTACTCCGCTATCTGCTTCCATAAGTTTGTGAAAATTTTCTTGCAGTCCTTTGTGGAATTTCGGCGGATAATAAATTCGTCGAAATGGTGAATATTTATTACTGTGTAAAGTCCTGCATTCTGACAGTAATCCACTATCTCTTTAACTCTTGCGATGTAGTCGGAATTTATTGTGTACTTTCCGTCGTTTTTCATCATGTTTCCCCAAAAGACGGGAATTCTCACCGTGTCAAAGCCCTCCGCCTTTATGCCGTCAATTATCTCCTGCGTTGTTTCCACCGCTCCCCAGCAGGTCTCGTAATCCTTTGGAGTGTTGTTTCCCACAACGGGTATCCACTCGTATGTTATCTGTTCACAGTTTGCCGCATTGTAAGCCTCCATAGTGTTGCCCAGATTTAGACCGATACCCATGTTTTGGGCGACCTCCTGAGCCGTGGGAGAAGCTTTGTCATTTGCCGCCGAAGCGGAGTTTCCTCCGCCTGACGCCGAACACGCCGATAACGGCATAAGCATAAGGACAGCCGTTAAAAATGATATTGTTTTCTTTAACATTGTTTTAACTCCTTCCAGTTTAAGATCTGAACATAAATTTCAGCAGTCAGTTCTCCTTTCATTTGTAAATTTCCGAAAATGCGGGAGCAGGCTCGGTACGTTAATAGGTTATCCTTATTCCGATAAGCTTTGTTTTAATTTTTTTCAGCGGGACTATACGTTTGTACTGCTTTTGATCGTTCTGTCCCTGCCGCGGTTTGTAAGAAGCCCGGTAAGCTGTCCCGTGAAAAAGCCGTTGAAAACTGTTTTTATTATAGCACTTATTTTCAGATCGGTCAATAGATGATATTATCATTGACAATGCTGCGGTCTATACAGCAGGGACATCGACAGAATGAAAAAAACAAACGGCTGCGTACTTGAGCCGCAGCCGCGTTTTTGTTTTGTGATGTAAAAGCTTTTTCCTATTGCAGAACTCTTAATGCTCAGACCTGATTGTCGCTGGGCATTATCAGTGCTGCAACAATGTACGCCGCGATACCGACGCCCCAGAAGCAGAGTATCGCCCATATAAGACGTACCACCGTGGTGTCTATACCCAGATAGCGGGCAACTCCTGAACATACTCCGCATATCTTTCTGTCGGACTCACATTTCATCAGCCTGTTCATAATTATTCTCCTCCTAAAAATTCAATGTAGCAGTTTCCTGCCGTCATATTTATATCTATGCTTCCGTTTGGCTTTTCGTTATCGGAGATTTTGTCCTCCTGTTCAACGAATTCGGTTTCGTCATCGGTTACTGTTTGCGTAACGGTTACTTCGGTAAGAGCTGTAGCAACAACAGTTGTTTCTGCGTACTCGCCCATATCGGTTCCGTTGATATAGACATCGCCAAGAGCTTTGTCAATGTTTATCTTATAGTCCTGTCTGTTTCCGATAAGACACATCTGGAGCTCTCCCGCTGTCATTTTAATGTTATTGTCGCCGTAAAGCTTGCAGTCGCCGAAGAACATATCTCCCGCAGTCATTGTGATCGCGGCGTTTTTGAACGTGCTGTTTGTAGCGTTGAAGTCTCCCGCAGACATTTTAAAGGTTGCGGACTCGGCGTAAATGTCGCCCAGATACATACTTCCCGCAGTGATCTTTGTTGTCAGACGGTTTGTGCTGATCTCCTGAGCAGCGATCTCTCCCGCGGTCATGTTGAGAGACACGCTGTCAAATACTTTTTCGGGTACTGTAAGAATGATGTTCGTATCGCCGCCGAATGATGAAAAGTCAAGGGACATTAAACTAAATTCGGGCGAATATTTGACATAAAGACAGCCGTCATGGATACCGTAGCTGAATCTATCCTTTTGGGCATTTTCAGCGGTGATAATGAATTCTTCGCTTTTAACAAGCGTGAAAGTACCCGTGCCTATGTCGATATCAAGGCTTGTGATATCGGCGTCTTTGGTGTCAATGACCGCGGAGTAGTAACCGTCGCCGTCATAGTAGCCGCTGTCTACCGCCGATTCGTAAGCGTAGGTGTTGCTTGAAGAGCTTCCGAAATCGATCGAGAGATCGTCTTCGTCGATCATGCCTGTTCCCATAAGAACGCCTATTCCTATTACTCCCACCAATATCATTATTATTCCTGTGATAAGAAGTTTTACGCACGCTTTAAGCATCAGGCAGCCCTCCTTTTTCTGAACAGCCCTGCTATTCCTTTTACCGTAAACGGCAGAAGCTTAAAGAAGAACGCCAGCGCTCCCGAAAGCAGTACCATGCCGATACCTGCGCAGAGTATTGCCATAAAGATAAGTCCCAGACCTGCGGGAACAGCGGTGAAGAGCCGTACAATTCCCACAAAGAAAGCGATGACTGCGGCTACCAGACAGCATATTGCCGCAGCGCCGACTACGAATGCCGCAGCTATTACCGCAAGAATAGCGGGAATAAGTCCGCACAAAACTGGGATACCCACAAAAACTCCCGCAAACACGATAAGCACGATAATCCAATGTTTCATTGATTTTTTATTATACATATATTCTGGCGGCGGGTGAGGAGCGGTAT
>CAMWVO010000445.1 GCA_947177695.1 uncultured Clostridia bacterium | reverse complement strand
TAGGAGCAATGACCTCACAGAACGGCAGTACATTAATGCTGCTTCAATTCCGGCACATATAAAACGTCCTCCTACGGAATTATGCCATAGGAGGACGTATCTGATTTTGTTCGACTTACAGCAAAAGCAAGCTTTTGCCTTAGTGCGTAAGCAGTCTTACTTAAGCTCAACAGTAGCGCCGGCAGCCTCAAGCTTAGTCTTGATCTCCTCAGCGTCAGCCTTGGAAGCGCCCTCCTTGAGAGCCTTAGGAGCAGCCTCAACAAGCTCCTTAGCCTCTTTAAGGGACAGACCGCAGATATCCTTAACTGCCTTAATAACGTCCATCTTCTTGTCGCCGAAAGAAGCGAGAACAACGTCGAACTCGGTCTTTTCAGCTGCTGCGCCTGCACCGCCTGCTGCGGGAGCTGCTGCTGCAACTACTGCGGAAACACCGTACTTTTCCTGAATGCCCTCAACCAGCTCGGAAAGCTCGATGATGGAAAGAGCGTCGATCAAATCAAGAATGTTTGTAATTTTCTCGGAAGCCATAATAATAATCTCCTTTTAATTTAATGTAATTTTTTTCGCGCCGCAGCTTCTGCCGCCGCGCACTTCACGCCGCATTTACGAGCAGCGTACGAGGAACGAACCGATCAAGCGGCGTCCTCTGCGTTCTTCTTGTCCACGAGAGCCTGAAGTGTGGCTGCAAGGCTCTGCATAGGAGCCTGAAGTGAACCGAGAAGCTGTGCAAGCAGAGTTTCCTTGGAAGGGATCTTGGACAGAGCGGTAACGCCCTTTTCGTCGTAAATTTCCTTGCCGATGAAGCCTGCCTTAAGGTTGAACTTCTTATCGTTGCTTTCTGCGAATTTACCCAGAATACGTGCAGGAGCGGTCTCGTCGCCCTCTGTAACAGCAATTGCGGAAGTACCCTCCAGAACGTCTGTAAGACCGTCCAGACCAACGTTCTTGACAGCGAAGCGGAGCATGGAGTTCTTCTCAACGAAGTAATTCACGCCTGCCTCTCTCAGCTCTTTTCTGAGCTTGGTGTCCTCCTCAACGGTGATACCTTTGTAGTCAACGATAACGCCTGCTGTAGCCTTGTTCAGCATTTCGGTAAGAGCCTCAACTCTTGCCTTTTTGGATTCAAGTACCTTTGCGCTTGGCATAATGATTTCACCTCCGATAATTCACTGAACGCCTTTCGGCGCATTATGCTAACGGATTCAAAAAAAGAAAAACCTTTTCCCAAAGGAAAAGGCGCAAGTACATATCAATACTCACCATCTTTTCCTCGGCAGGACTTATGGCACGCCGATATCGGCACTAAGCCACCTGCTGTCTTTAGAATACGATAGCTTGTCAAGACGGCAGAACCGTCACAACATTAATATTTTACCATAAAGCATACAGCTTGTCAAGTACTTTTTGAATTTTTTTATAAAATAAGCCGCCAAATTCAAATTCGACGGCTTATCAACTTTTATTGCGTAAAATCAGCCGTTGCCCTTAGCCATGCTTGCAACCTCGGCAGCGAAGTCGTCAGCTTTCTTTTCGATACCCTCGCCTCTCTCGAAACGAACGTACTCAACAACAGCAACCTTTCCGCCAAGCTCCTTAGCGGAAGCTTCAACGTACTTCTGTACGGACATCTTGTCGTCCTTAACGTAAGCCTGTTCAAGCAGGCAGTTTTCGGTGTAGTACTTGCCTACCTTGCCCTCTACGATCTTTGCGCGGACCTGTTCGGGCTTGCTTGCCATCTTGGGATCCTCAGCCATCTGGGTCATCATGATCTTCTTTTCTTCCTCGATGACCTCAGCGGGAACAGCCTCTCTGTTCAGGTATGCGGGGTTCATAGCCGCAACCTGGAGTGCGCAGTTCTTACCAACCTCGAACACCTTGTCAGCGGGGAGGTCTGTGTCAAGCTTGACCATAACACCGATGCTTCCGCCACCGTGAACGTAAGGAACAAGAACGCCCTCCATTCTTACAAAACGGCGGATAACCATGTTCTCTCTGATCTTGATAAAGAGATCCTGGAGAGTTTCCTCTACGCTCTTGTCGCCGCCGCTGATCGTAGCAGCCTTGAGTGCGTCAAGATCGGCGGGATTTTTCTCGATTACCGTCTTGGCAACAGCCGCAACGAAAGCCTTGAACTCATCGTTGTTTGCAGCGAAGTCTGTCTCGATGTTTACCTCGACAACTGCGCCAACGTTACCCTCAACAATGGAAGTAACGATACCCTCGGCAGCAACTCTGCCGCTCTTCTTAGCCTGTGTTGCAAGACCCTTTTCACGCAGTATAACTATAGCTTTCTCGGTGTCGCCGTCAGCTTCCTCGAGAGCCTTTTTACAGTCCATCATGCCGACGCCTGTGGACTTCATCAAGTCTTTAATTTCCTGTGGTGAAACCTTTGCCATTTTTATTCCTCCTAAAAAATCTAACTCAATAATGGGCAGACATTGTGTGCCTGCCCGATTGATTTGCCTGTTTTACACGCGTGCTCTGAATTACTCAGCAGCAGCGGTCTCCTCAGCAGCGTCCTCGCCCTCTGCGGCAGCGGCTGCTTCCTCAGCTTCGCCCTGTCTGCCCTCGATAACAGCGTCAGCCATTGCGCCTGCGATAAGCTTTA
>CAMWVO010000444.1 GCA_947177695.1 uncultured Clostridia bacterium | reverse complement strand
CACGAGGGGGCTCTGCCCCCTCGACCCCTGCGAGCTGGGCTCAGCTCGACCAGCTAAAGTCGGCGGCTGCGCCGCCGAAGTGTCCTGACAGTTAGTCTTGTAAATCAAAATTTACACTTTTCGACAACTTGAAAAACGGTATCACACGGACATTTCCGTATGATACCGTTTTTTTACTGCATAATTTTACGCGTTACAAGGTCACACCGCGGAGACTTTCACATTCTGCACAGCGTCCTCAGCGTCGAATACCTTTCCCACTACGCTGTCGCGGCGGCTGTGGTCGTCGTCCGCCCACATGGAAAGACATACGATCTTGCACCGCTTCTGTTCACCGCATATTTTTATATCGCACTCGTATTCGGCAACAGGCTGCTCGAATGTTGTCTTATAGACTGCCTCGGTAAGCTCGTTAAGGCATTTTTCCGAAATGACCGCCTTAAGCTCCCCGCTGTTTTTCGGTTCGGAAATGCTTTCGGGAAGTCCCAGCTTTTTAGCTCCCCAAGCGGAAATATTGAGTATGGAGGGATCGCTGTTGTACTCAAACTGTATTTCTCTGGAAATAGATTCAAGAAATCTGTGCTTTGCGATCTCGCTTTCAAGATTGTTAAGAGTTTGTCCCGCAGAATACAGATTGCTGTTTTTAAGTATTTCCTCGGTAATATTCTTAACTCCGCGTGGACTTAAATGATCTGTGGTCGTAAGGTTGAGAGTTGCTTTAAGCACGTCGGAGGTCTCTTTCAGACACTCAAGTATTCTGGGATTGAAAGTACCGCACTCTCCGCCAAGGATCATCTCCATAGCCTTTTCGTGCGAGAAAGCTTTCTTATAGACACGTTCGCTTGTAAGGGCGTCGTAAACGTCCGCAACCGAAACTGCCTGCGCAGAAAGCGGGATCTGATCTCCCTCAAGCCTGTCGGGATAGCCTCTTCCGTCGTGACGCTCATGGTGCCAGCGGCTTACCTCGTAAGCTACCTTTATGAGGGGATCGTTTGAGCCGAAAGAAAGGCTTTCAAGCATAGACGCGCCCACGCTGGAGTGAGTTTTCATTATAGCGAACTCCTCGTCTGTGAGCTTGCCGGGCTTGTTGAGTATGCTTTCGGGAATGGAAATTTTTCCTATATCGTGAAGTGAGGAAGCGAGGCTGATCGTGGATATGCTTGCCTCGGTAAGACCGGAATCCTTATATTTTTCGGCATATTTTTCAAGGATTATTCTTGTGATATTCTGAACGTGGATAACGTGCAGACCGCTCTCGCCGTTTCTGAATTCAACAACATGGCTGAGAATGTTTATCATCAGGTTGGTGCTTTTTTCCTTTTCATATATCTGATCGGCAACCAGACCCACCAGCTTTTTCTGGTTAGCATAAAGCATAATGGTGTTGATAACGCGGCGGTGTACCGATATCGCGTCAAAGGGACGCTTGATATAGTCGGTAACTCCAAGATCGTAGGCTTGTTCAATATAGCCCGCCGAGCTTTCCGCGGAAATCATTATAACGGGGATATTGTCGATCCAGCGCTGTTTGTTCATTACCTCCAGAACAGCCAGACCGTCCATTTCGGGCATGACCATATCGAGCATTACCAGAGCTATCTCCAGATGTCTTTCTTTAAGGATAGCCACCGCCTGAATACCGCTTTCAGCCTGAATGATATCGTAATCGTCCTCGAGGATATCAGCCAGCATACAGCGGTTCATTTCCGAGTCGTCAACAATCAGGATCTTTTGTTTGCGGGGATCCGCAGCAAAATTTTCTCCACTCACTTTGAACTCTCCCTTTCAAAAAATTGTAGCTTGTTGATATGCATATGTATCAAACGTATCACTGTTCGATCGGGTCGATCTGCTTGATGCCCGAAATAATTTTTTCGTATTTTTCGGAAGCCTGCGCAATAAGACCGTCCAGATCGGTATCGGCTTCGATTGCCGCCGTGTCCTCAAAATTTCTGAGTTTTTCCGTAATTTCGGAAGCGACCGCGGCAAAGCTGTTAAAGCTGAAATTCAGCGCCGTACCCTTAACGGTATGAGCCGCTCTGAACGCGTCGGAGTAATTTTTTTCTTTCATCGAGCTGATAAGGAGATCAAAATTCTTATCATCGGGATATTTCATAACATACTTATACACTCTGCTTTCGGCTCTGAGTCTGCCGATGACGTCATCGTAGTCCTCGCCGATAAAATCGTAAAATTCTTTTATGGTCATATCTCTGCCCGCCTTCCAGAAAAATTCCGCAGCCGAAGCAGACCGGCGTCAGCGCATATCTGCGGGACGGTCAAAACTACAGCTTTATTAATTATACCACGTTGCTCCGCTTTTGTCAACAATTTCTTTATGTTCTCGGAATAGGGAAAATTAACAATTTGCGGTATATTTTTCCGCAAAAGTTTTATTAATTATAGCCTACCATGAGATAAGCGTCGGTTATTTTGACTTGTAACACGGGAAAATGATTTTGGGCGGTAAATGTTGATTTAACTTAGTTGGGTATTTTAGCATAGTCCATTATCTTTACTTTGCTTGGGAAAGTACGAGGGACAACCCTACCGGGGGAGGGGGAGGCGCTCTCGGAGATTAAAAGGACGCTGAGCCGCCCTCCCCCTCCCCCTCAC
>CAMWVO010000443.1 GCA_947177695.1 uncultured Clostridia bacterium | reverse complement strand
TGGCGGATATTTACAGCAAATCTCACATTACGCTTATTTTTGCAACAATGGGACGGTCGGGAAGCAGGGCGTACTGCGGCAATGTCACAGCAGAATGTCCCGCATATGAAAATAAAAATGTTCTGGATACTACAGGCGCGGGGGATACGTTTATGGGCTGTGCGCTCAGCTTTGTATGTGAAAGCGGCGTACACATGGACGAAGTGCAGTTAAAAAATCTTTTGGATTTTTCAAACGCCGCCGCTTCTATAATAACGGGAAGAAAGGGCGCATTAAAAGTAATGCCGATATCAGATGAGATAAGATGCTTCCGGAACTCATGCATTTTATAAGGCATACCGCAAAGCACAGAACGCCTATAAAAATTACCAAAAGGAATATGCCGGTCAGATCACATAAAAATGGACAGAGGAAGACATCTCTCTGCAAAACTGACAAAAACTTGTTAGTAAAATTGTTATCAGTTTTTATAATTATTTATGATATATGACTTAACTGTTACGGAAAATGCTTTCACAGCGAAACAAATGCAAAATAATTCCCGTAGCTTTCAGGCAGGTAGCGATACAAAGACTTGTACCTTACCGTGTAGCCTTTTGGCTGCGGGAATTTTCAATGATTACTGTATTGTTATCTTTCCAGTTCTTTTTTGCTCATAAGCTCTTCAAGAAGCTGAGGGTCTTTAAAATCCATGTTTCTGCGGTCGTAAAAATGGTCTGTAACATCCCACAAAACGGGACACATTCTCCTTGTGTACGCCGCCTCACAGACGGAGGTAAGATATTTTCTTATCATTTCGGGAGTTTTGTTTTTGGTGGAAGTTCCGTACTCACCGATAATTACAGGGATACCTTTGTCAACAAAATTTGTTTTCATCATGTCCATGTATTTGTTAAGTTCCGCAACGTCACTGTCGCTTCCCCACTCGGTCTGTGCCTTGCCCCAGTCTGCGTCATGCTCAAGGATAGCAAATGTTGCGGGGGTATAGTAGTGTACCGAAACCGCACAGCGGTTCTCGGGGTCGTCGGGCATTTTAAAGGCTTCGTCGCAGGTCAGTTCGATGTCGGTATTATAGCCTGCAATAAGCAGATGTCTCTTTGCGTTGTTGCCGCCCGATTTTCTGACGATATTTACAAAACGCTGATTAATGTCGTTCAGAATACTGTAGGATTTTTCTTTGTCTCCCTGATTGCTGTATCTGTTCCATATCTCTTCCCAGCCGCCCTCTTCGTTGAGGGACTCGAACATCAGCTTGTCGCCGTAGTCCTTGAAAGCGGCGGTAAGCTGAGACCATCCGCTTTCGTATTTTTTGAAGCACTCCTCGCGCTTGTCGTCCTTGCCGAAGCCATCGAACCAGCCGCCGTCCCAGTGGATATTCAGCACCACATACAAATCAGCGTTCAAAGCCCAATCGACAACCTGCTTTACTCTTGCAAGGTAATCGGGATTTATGGTGTAGTCCTCGGACATCATATTCGACCACGCCACGGGAATTCTAAGCACGCCAAAGCCGCAGTTTTTATAACCTTGTATAAGTTCCTCGGTAACAACGGGGCTTCCCCAGCCTGTCTCGTAATTTGTCACACTTGTGTTGGATATCCAACCTCCGCAGCTTTCAAATGTGTTGCCGAGATTTATTCCCAGCCCCATTTCCTGTACAAGCTCCATTGTGGTAATGTCTCTCATTTTCTCCGCGGCGGAAGCTTCCGCACAGCTCGACATACAAGATATGACAATTGCGGCGGCGGTAACTGCCGTAACAAATTTTTTCAGTTTCATAATATATCCTCCTCAGTATAAAAAATATGAAACCACGTAAACTTTTTTATGCACAATTTACGCCAAAAACTAAAGCTTTCGCATTTTCTTCTCAACAAAATTTTACTCAAAAAACCGTACATAAATCTTGCAAATACAGATTATTAATGAGAAAAACAAGATATAATATTACAATCCGCTGACTGTAATATTGTAAGTTATTGACGTGTATGGAATTTCCTCGCCGTCTGCAATAAGCGCGATACGGTATCCTATCCAGTCTATGGACGTTTCTGCCGCAGCAAGTCCGCACTCTTCTGTTCCATATATTATTGAGCCTATCTCTGCGCCATTCCAGCCGTTTGCCAAGCCATTAGCCGAGTTGCTGGTCGGGTCAAGTTCAATATCTACAGGTATCTCGACAACACCGTTTTCTGTTTCGAGCCCAAGCGACCTTACATATACCTTATACTTTGCGCTGTCATCGGTGTTGATAAAGCCGAGATTAAGAACCTCGCTTTCTTTTGAAAACGAAGTGGATTTAACAGAATAATTCCCGTCAGCTGTCATTTCCAGAACAGCAGAGGGACTGGGTCCCGGATTTTCCGCCTGCGCAGAAATAACGAGGGTCTCGTATTCTGTTTCTGTTACAGAAATATTTTCCTCGGGACGCAATTCTTCCTCGCCTTTTGTAAACTGCCAAGAAGCAAGCTCTATGTCTGCATCGGAAAATAAAAAATAAATATTGTGATTTCTTCCGTCAAAATGCAAAAATTCGGTGGAACGCACTTTTGTATATTCGTCGCAGTCAAATTCAATAAATGCAGCCGCTTCATTTGAAATCTCTTAAAGACGAACCTCG
>CAMWVO010000442.1 GCA_947177695.1 uncultured Clostridia bacterium | reverse complement strand
GAATATCGGCGCACTCGTTCAGAATACTGTCGGGATATTTTCCGAAAACAACAGGGTCTATCCAGTACGCGTCCGCGAAGAGGAAATGTCCTCTGCCGCATGAAAAATAGGACTTTGCCGCTGCCGCCGCGTCGTTTTCGGAAACAGGACAGGGAGGCATTGTAGCTGTTACAAAGCCTATCTTAACATCGGGAATTTTTTCACGCAAAATTCTTACGGCTTTTCCGTGAGATTTGAGAACGTTGTGCCCTATATGGAGCAGCTCTTCTTTTCCGAGTGCAAGTCCCGGAGCGTGAACTCCCTCAAAATATCCGCAGCCCACAAAGACTTCGGGTTCATTAAAGGTTATCACGTTTTTGACTCTGCCTCCGAAAAACTCGGCGCATACAGAAGTATATTCCGCAAACCAATCGGAAATTTTATCATTGAGCCAGCCGCCCTGCAAATGCAGGGCGTATGGCAGATCCCAATGATAAAGCGTAACATACGGTTCAATACCGTACTTAAGAAGCTCGTCGATAAGCTCGCTGTAAAATTTTATTCCCGCCTGATTTATTTTTCCCGTACCGTCGGGAATAATCCTGCTCCATGAGACTGAGAAGCGGTATGCTTTCAGTCCGAGCTCGGACATAAGCTTTACGTCCTCTTTGAATTTATGATAGTGATCGCAGGCAATGTCGCCGCTTGAATTATCGCTTATTTTTCCGTCGGTATGGGAGAAAACGTCCCATATGTTTTTTCCTTTTCCGTCCTCAGCGGCAGCACCCTCGATCTGATATGAAGCGGTAGCGGCTCCCCATACAAAATTATCTGCAAAACCCATTAATGATCACCTCATATTTTATTATACAGCAAGCTTTATTTAAAATCAAGACAGGGTCTTAAGCTTTTCGTTCATTTCGTCAACAAGAGTCTGAACGGCATCGTTGCGTTCATCTCTTGTCTGATACCAGTCTGTTCCGTTGTAGCTTGCGTCCTTGATAGGATTGTGCAGCAGATCGTAAACATCGGTATTTATCGCCGCGTAGAAATCAACTACGGGATGTGCGTTCGTCAGTTCGTTGGTGTAATTGAACATTTCGATCATTTCGTCTGTCCATCCGTAGTCGCTGCGGAGCTTCTTTTCGTTTACTTCCTTTACGCTCTCGTCGGTATTGGCGGTGAGCTTGCAGCTGATAAATGCCGCAACAGCTTCTGGGTTCGGAGCGCCCTTGCACATTGCGTATGCGTCAAGTCCGCCTGCTGCGGTGAGATACCATGCATCGGCTTTTTCATCTCTCGGCATAGGAACGAACATTATCTCGCCGGGGTTGCCGAATGCGGATATATCGGGTTCATAAAGCTGCCATGAGCCTACGGGATAGAATAAGGTGGTGCCCTCGCCTACCTTTTCGGGGTGCGCTACCCAGTTGAATTCGGCACGGGGGAAGTTTACACCCGCATTGTGCATTTCCAGGAAGAGCTCCTGTACTCTTGCAAGATCCGGATTCATAACATTGTTTACAACTACTCCGTTTTCCATACCGATAACCGGAACGCCAGTACTGAGCATCATAGCAAGCTCGTACCACCAGCCGTCGATGGCGTATTTGCCCTCGTCAACATCTGTAAAGTCATAGCACATCTTCTTGAAAGCGTCCCATGTCCATTCATTGTTGTAGGCAAGCTCGGCAGGGTCGTCAAGACCGTTTTCTTCTATGGTGTTCTTATTGTACAGTATGATAGTTCCCGCATCTGCGGCAACACACGCCATATAGTGTTTTCCGCCGATTGTGTGCATCTCGTTTATTCTTCTTGCGCCCTCTGGGAACAGTTCCGAGCTGAAGTCTATGTAGTCGTCCATCGGCTGGAACATTCCCGCCGACGCCTTTCCGGGGAATGTGTCCAGGTCCGCTGCGGGGAACATATCGGGAGAATCTCCGCCCAGAACGAGAGTGGCAAGGTCGTCGTACTTAGTTGAATCGGTCGGCTGGATATACTCGATCTCTCCGCCGTACTTTGTTTTGAAAAGCTGGAGGAACACGTCTACCGATTCGCCCTCTTCCGGCTCGAGAGCCCAGAAGGAAAGCCATCTCAGCTTGCCGTTCTCGAGTTTTTCGCCGTCAACCTCTACCTGCTCAACTACCGCAGCGTCCTCCGACGCCATTGTTGCCGTAGTGGTTTCCTTGGTAACGGAAAGAGTGTCGGAGATCTGTACGTCGCCGTCCGAAGCGCAGCCGGACAGCATTGCCGCCGCAGTCGCAGCCGCCGTTATCAAAGATAATTTTCTTGCTGTTTCTTTTTTCATAAATATCACCTCATAAATAATTTTAAAAATATTGCTTCCGTCAAAACCTTTATGCTTTAATAATAACGTTATCGAAAAATGTTTTCAATGACTTATTATACGAAAACACTGACTTATCCTGCTGTTTTTAGAGATAAACATAATATATCAGCTTTTTTACGGAACATGTCAGTCCGATATTGGAAAAATGATACTGCAAATTTTACTTATGCTGTCTCAAAAGCAGAATAAGTCGGTATTTTAGCAGAATATGTCATTGAAAAAAGCAAAAGAATACAGTATACTTTTATGCAATAGCTTATTGTGCAAATTCGCTGCGTAAGCTTTTTCTCGT
>CAMWVO010000441.1 GCA_947177695.1 uncultured Clostridia bacterium | reverse complement strand
TTATAACACGGCAGAAAAAATTTTCAAGCATATAAATTTATTTTTATGATATTGCACATATTTTGAATGTGCAAAACAGTATATTTTATTATTTTCCAACAATTTTTGGCGTGCTGTTTTTCTTGACAAAAAATATATGCTGTGGTAAAATAATACTGTACAATTTTAGATGATAACAGGTGTCGGATTTTTTCGTTTGTACGAAAAAGATTCGGTGAAAAGGGAAACGGGTGAAAATCCCGTGCGAACTCGTCACCGTGATGAGGGAGCGTACAGCACGGTTCATTTATGAAACGTATTGTCACTGGGTAATACCGGGAAGGCTGCTGTGCGCGTCGATCTCTGAGTCGGGAGACCTGCCTGTTATCGGTGCAGTTGTCGGTATTAGTTATAGCCGACATAATGCCGCGAGTAATCGGCAGCACGTTTTAAACGCATACGCATTTTTTTAAATTGGTGTATGCGTGTTTTTGGCGTGCGCTCTTGCTTTTCGGCAGGAGCGCTTTTTATTTTACAGGTGATTTAAAATGCTGATTGAAAATGTTAGTCCCGCAGAAATTGAGCGGCGGAGTATGGAGATAATCGAAAGCGAGCTGGAAGATACCTCTCACCTTACCGAGCAGGAAAAAATTATTGTAAAAAGAGTTATCCACACCACTGCCGATTTTGATTATCTGCAAAATATGAATTTCTCCGAAAACGCTGTTTCGGACGCGCTTAAAGCAATCAAGGGCGGAGCGGTTTTTGTTACGGATACAAATATGGCTCTTGCGGGAATAAGCAAGCCAGCTCTTGGATTTTTAAACTGCAAGGCGTATTGCTTTACGGGAGACAGCGACGTATCGGAACAAGCAAAAAATCTCGGCATAACACGGTCTGCGGCGGCAATTGACAAGGCTGTAAAAAATTCATGCGGAAAGAAAATTATTTTTGCAATCGGTAATGCCCCTACAGCTCTGATACGTCTGCACGAACTTATAAGCAGCGGGGATATTGCCCCTGCCCTTGTAATTGGCGTACCTGTGGGATTTGTAAACGCCGAGCAGTCAAAAGAAATTATAATGACGGACAATGTTCCGTACATAATTGCTGCGGGGCGAAAGGGAGGCAGTACCGTTTCGGCGGCAATATGCAATGCGCTTTTATATATGCTTTACAAAAGATAGGACTATGCTCTATGCTTGAAGAATACATTTACCGCGGCAAAAACAGGCTGCGCTGCGGATATACTACAGGCTCCTGTGCGGCGGCTGCGGCAAAGGCCTCCGCCGAAATGCTTTTAACGGGCGAAATTCTGAACGGTGTAAGCCTTATTACGCCTAAAGGAATTTGGCTTGAGCTTGAAATTTTAAATGCGAAAATTCACGCCGGCAAGGAGGGTTACGCAGTTTGCGCTGTAAAAAAGGACAGCGGCGACGACCCCGATATTACAAACGGGATACTTGTTTACGCAAAAGCAGAAAAAATACCGTTTGGCATAGAAATTGCGGGCGGCGACGGCGTCGGCAAGGTCACGAAAGCGGGTCTTGACCAGCCTGTTGGAGCGGCGGCAATAAACAGCGTACCGCAAAAAATGATAAACAGCGCAGTATCCGAAATATGCGAAAAATACGATTATCGCGGCGGAATAAAAATTACTGTTTTTGTTCCCGGCGGTGCAGAAATTGCCAAAAAAACTTACAATCCGCGAATGGGTATCGAGGGCGGGATCTCTATAATCGGAACAACGGGAATCGTTGAACCGATGAGCAATTCCGCTGTTATAGAAACTGTTCGCACCGAGGAAAAAATGCGGCGGGCAGACGGTACAAAAAATTTGCTTCTGGCTATAGGAAATTACAGCAGCAGTTTTCTTGCGGAGCATATGCCGTTTGCTCTTGAAAAAAGCGTTATGTGCAGTAATTTTATCGGCGAGGCAATCGACGCTGCCCTTGAATACGGCTTTGAAAATGTCCTTATTATCGGTCATGTCGGAAAGCTTGTAAAGCTTGGGGCGGGAATTATGAATACACATTCATCTTGTGCCGACGGACGTATGGACGTGCTTGTTACCTGCGGGGTTTTGGCTGATATTGATAACAAAATTCTCAAAGAAATTACCGACTGCGCAACGGTTGACGCGGCTTTGGACATATTGGAAGGCGCAGGAGCAAAAGAAAGGGTCGCAGAAGTTCTGATGAATAAGATACAATATTATCTTAACGCAAATGCGAAAAATGAAATAGGTATCGGTGCGGTTTTATTTTCGTTCAAGCACGGAATAATCGGTCAGACCGCAAGCGCGGCGGAAATTATTCGGAAAATCGAGGCGGAATACAATGGTTAATTTTGTGGGAGCAGGCTGCGGCGCGCCCGACTTGATAACAGTCCGTGGAGCGCGGCTTTTGAGCGAGGCAGACGTTATTATTTATGCGGGTTCGCTGATAAATACCGAACTTTTAAAATATGCAAAAAAAGACTGCGAGCTGTTTGACAGCGCATTTTTAAATCTTGACGAAATTATTGAAATAATAAAAAAAGCCGAGAATGATAACAAAATGACAGTACGCCTCCAGACGGGAGATACGAGCATTTACCTGACTCTAATACACATCTCCGACCCAACGACACCGCTCAACATATCGATTGCCG
>CAMWVO010000440.1 GCA_947177695.1 uncultured Clostridia bacterium | reverse complement strand
GGCAAAGGTGTGCTTGTTAAAATCGGTAACAGTGCAGCCCCTCGTCTGGAATGCGGAGGTAGTCTCCGAACCAACTACAGGCATTGTCGGGTACTTTTTATGGATATCGTCATAACTGTAAAGCTGATAGTTCACACCAACAACATCAAGAGCGTTTCCCGCGCCGCAGTCTTCCAGTATTCCCCCGTTCATCGCGCCTGTAACAAATCGTGTCGGGTCAAGCCGCTGTATCTCGTCCAGCATATGCAGAGCCATGTTTCTTCCTTGCTCCGTACCCTGAAGCGGCTCTTCATTAAATATGGAATAAAATACCACAGACGGGTGATTTCTGTCCCGCTTTACCATAGCTCTGAGCTGTTCGAGACAGTCCTCGGAGGTCTCAAAATTGCGGTTCTCGTCCATTAGGAGCATACCCATTTCATCGCACGCCTTGACCAGTCCGTTTGGAGCCATTCCGTGCGCGCTTCGGTAGGCGTTGCAGCCCATTGATTTAAGCCGTGCGATCTTGTACCTCCAGATACTGTCCGAGACCGCCGTACCCACTCCCGCAAAGTCCTGATGATTGCAGGTGCCGTAAAGCTTAACAGCTTTACCATTGAGGAAAAAACCTTTCTCCGAATCAACTGCTATAGTGCGAAATCCTACATCAGATGTAAAGCTGTCTGACATTACACTGTCGATATACAACTCGGACGTAAGAGTATAGAGATAAGGGTTGTCCAGATCCCACAAAATGGGATTTTCAACAATTGCGGAAGCTTCGTCAAATTCTGCGACAACATTGTTATCCCTGTCCCGGATATTTTTCTTAACAGAAACAGCTTTTCCGCCTGTCCCCTTTCCCGTGATCAAACCGCTGACCGTGACCCGCCACTTTGATCCGTCAAGCTTCTCACAGGAAATATACGGTTCTTCCGCAAAATGAATTTCGGGAACAATATTCAGCCAAACGGAACGGTACAGTCCCGCGCCCTCGTACCACCAGCCCTCAAACTCCGTACCGTTTATATAGACAGCCAGAACGTTAGGTTTACCGCCGAAAACGACCCTGTCAGTAACGTCAACGGTAAAACCCGTATAGCTCGAAAAATTGCGCTTTGCGACCGAACCGTTAAAGTACACCGTTGCTTCGGTAGCCGCTCCTTCAAACTCGATTATGAAACGTTTTCCGCGGTACTGCTCGTCAACAGCAAAGCATTTTCTGTACCAAGCGTTGGACTTCGGTTTGTAGCCCCAGTCAGCAGCGCCGTCGGGGTCGGTGTTCCCCTTTATCATGTAGTCGTGGGGAACGTCCACAAGCTCCCATTCGCGGGCGTCAAACATACTGTTGGGAGGTCCCTGTTTTGCTCCCGCTTTTGCGGCATTGTAGATGTCCCCGTGAGATATGTATTTTTTGGCGGGCAGATCGCCGCGGTGAAACGACCAGTCCTTATTAAGTGAAAATCTGACTCTTGTTTCCATAGGTAATATCCTTTCTTGTTCTTAAAAACTTATATATTATGTACCAAACAGTTCGCCCTGACGACTGAACGAACATTTCCGTTCGACAGCCACTCATGTATTCCTGTATCTCCCGTATAGAAGAAAACCTCGGCGTCAACGGGAAGCCTGAAAAAAGCTCTGTAAAGCTGATTTATCATTCCGCCGTGAGTAACCACCGCAATTGTACTGTCGGGAGCGTTTTCCGATAAGATTTTTGAAAGCATAAAGTCCGCTCTGTATCGAAACATAAGTACGCTTTCCTGCTCGTATACCGATGAGTGGATCGGCACAGAAACCCGCGGATACTTTTCATTGACAACATGACGTTCCAGACCCGCCAACAAGCCGTTATTGAACTCCATAAGATTTTCTTCCGGAAACAGCGGAGCATTTGTTTCATCTGCAAGATGCTTTGCAGTTTGGACCGCTCTTTTTAATGTACTGCAATAAATTTTATCCACCTGATAATGTTCTTTGACATATTTACTCATGGCTTCCGCCTGACGGTGACCGCGCTCGGTCAGTTCAAAATCCGCTCTCCCCTCATGAACATCGAGAATATCCGCTTCACTCTCACCGTGTCTTATAATCAGCAATCTCATTTCAATTCCTCCGCAGGTTAAAATTTATATAATTGTACCATATGTTACCATTTTAGTCAATCAGCTTTTATATCGCCTTTTTCATAATGATACGCGTAAGCCGTACTATCGCAGATACCGCAAATACTCCCATAGCTATCGAACCCGCAATACCAAACGCCGTGGCAAACTGCCGCGTGAACATTTCAACGTCGCCGCCTATAAGGGTTATCATGGTGTTGTAAAAATATCCTCCCGGAACAAGAGGTATAATTCCCACAACCAGATACATATTTACAGGCACATGAAGCCGTCTTGCCATTACCTCGGAATACGCAGACACCGCCGCTGCCGAGAAAAAATAACAAAGCATTTCGCTTGTTCCGCTAAGCTCATAGGCAAGAAAAATAAGCTGTGTAACAGTTCCGCCTATTCCCGCCGTTATCATGTGCCGAAGCTTTATGTTGAACTGTACGCCGAACGCTATCGAAGCCACAAGGCTGTACAGGCACGGCAGTACTATCTGTTCAAAAACATTCAGTTCCATAGTCAGCCTCCTAAGATCATTGTAA
>CAMWVO010000439.1 GCA_947177695.1 uncultured Clostridia bacterium | reverse complement strand
AATATACAGGACCTTGTTCCATAAGAGCAAGTATCTCCTTGTGGGGGGGCATGGCAGTGAGAGCGCCCACCTTGGGCGAGCTTAACGCTCCGCAGGCATTGGCATAGGTGGCAAACTCCCGCAGATCCTCCATTTCTATCTCGTCCATGGACTTGCCCGAAAGCACAAGCCGCGACAGAAACGCGCCGAGAAAGCTGTCTCCCGCGCCAAGCGTGTCCACCGTCTCCACCTTAAATGTCGGCAGACGCTCTATGCCGTGCTTTGTGGCTATTATGCAGCCCTTTGCACCTTGGGTAATGCACACTACCTTTACCCCGTAGCCAAGAAGCTTTGCTATGGCGGGAAGCAGGTTTGCGCTTTCTGTGATTATCTGAAGCTCCGCCTCGGACACCTTTACAACGTCAGCGTACATTATCACGCTGCGCATTGCTTTTATGGCAGCCTCCTTTGAATCCCACAAACGTTCGCGCCAGTTGGGGTCGTAGGAAATTATCTTGCCCTGCTGCTTGGCGTACTCCACCGTGTTTATCACCGCGGATTTGGACGGTTCTGAGGTCAGCAGCAGCGCGCCGAAATGGAGCAGCTTGCAGCTGTCTATAAGCTTGAGATTTACTTCGCTGTAGTTTAAATTAAGATCGGCGCCGTTCTTGCGGTAGAAAACAAAATCACGTTCGCCGTCGCCGCTTTTCCTTACAAAAGCAAGCGTCGTGGAGAAATCCTTGTCCAGTATAACGCCTTTTGTTTCAACACCGGCGTCCGAGAGCGTGTCCCTCAGGTATTTGCCGAACATATCCAGACCCATCTTTCCGATAAAGCCGCTTGACACGCCCAGCTTTGCAGCCATTACCGCAACGTTCGCGGGAGCTCCGCCCGGGTTCTGCTTGTAGAATATATCACCCTTTTCGTCTGTTTCGGAAGCGTCTTCAATATCCTGCATATTATGCATTGCAGTAAAGTCCACCAGCATTTCGCCTATCGACATAATATCGGGCATAAAATTCCCCCCTTTTTTTGTACAATGTTGGTATAGAAGCTTTTTCCCGTCTCGGAAACAAAACTGTTATTTCTTGCCATAGACGGCGGCAAATAGTTGACTGAACTTTGTTCAGTTGGCTCAGCTTTTTTCTTTGTACAATTTGCATTATGTATATTATATCATATTTTTCAACAATTTCAACAACTTTTTGTTAATTTTACTGTTTTGTAAACATTTACTGTCCCTGTTCCGCGGGTGCGTCGGACTGAGCCACCTGGTCGGGGTAAAGCTTCAGTATCTCCATGATCTTGTCATAGCTTTTCACAAAAACGTCCACCGCATGGGGAGCAAACTGTGTGCCGCGCTGACGGACAATTTCAGCATAGGCTTTTTCGGGAGGCCAGCCGTCCTTGTAGGAACGCTTTGAAACCAGCGCGTCGAAAACGTCCGCAACCGAAACGAAGCGGGAAATATAGTCGATCTTTTCGCCCGCATAACCCAGATAGCCTTTGCCGTCCCAGCGTTCGTGGTGGTAAAGCGCGATCCTCCGCGCCATTGACATTACCACTCCGGGAGAATTTTTCAGCAGCTCCTCGCCAAGGGTAACATGGGTCTTGATAACGCTGAATTCCTCATCCGTAAGCTTGCCGGGCTTTTCGAGTATTTCGGGAGGGATAAGCAGCTTTCCTATATCGTGCATCATAGCCGCAAGAGCTATCTCGGTGCATTTTTCCTCGTCGAAGCCCGTGTTGAGAGCCATTATGCGGACATATTCTGAGACGCGCTTTACGTGCTGACCCGTCTGTCTGGACTTGGACTCGGAAATTTCCGCAAAGGAAAGAATTACAGACTCCTGCGTCTTGAAGATGTCGCTGTTTACCTTGGTCTGCCGCATAGCGGTGTCAATGTTGCTGTAAAGAATATCCAGAGAGCTTTTCAGCAGGATATCGTCTGTGACTACGGGGAATTCCATTGAAATGTAGAAAAGCAGGTCGTCGTCCTGATAAAAGCTCATGCCTATGCCGTTTGGGGTGATCTGCACGTCGTCGCGGACTTTCTGCTTTACCAGAGGGTATGCGAAGCTGATATTCGGCAGCTGTACCGTTACCATTCCGTTTTCGGCATGGGCAAGTCCCGACGTGAGGTTGTCGTCAATGTGGTGGAATGCACCGTCCTCGGTGTGAACGCCCATTGCTATAACGGGTATGACCGAGCTTCCCTGTACCTTTGAGGTAACGGTGTAGACGGCATTCTTGATAAGTCCGGCAAGCTCCATCATATCCATCGCTCCGTAAAGCTTGCGGGACGCGTCGATGATAGTGTCCAGACTGTCCTTGGTACGGTTTATCTCGTCGATGGAGGTATTGAGCTTTGAGAAAATTTCCTGAGTTTTATTGCCGAGAATAATGCAGACGATCGCAAAGGCAGTGAATATAAGAAGCCGCGGCAGAAGTCCGTAAACCAGTATGCGGCGCAGGGTGTGAAGGGGATCGTCAACTACGAAAAGCGAAGCGCTTATAATATGGGCTGCGGTCATAAATATAGCTGTCTCAATGGCGGTAAATATTGTAAGTTTGTTGTCGAAGTACATGACCGAAAGTATCAGCGGGAAAACAAGCGGCATAATCATATGATAGGTCAGAACGGAGTAGGCAAGACATATCG
>CAMWVO010000438.1 GCA_947177695.1 uncultured Clostridia bacterium | reverse complement strand
ACTTATATTTTTACATAGTTTTAGTAATCAAATACCCGCTCTTAAAGCATATTAGCAAGTTACTTTGGTCACCAACCTGTTGCAATAAACTTACTTGTTAAAACCATTAAAACATCCAATATAGTTTATACAACCTCATACACTTAGCGAAATTGTACAAAATTTCTTAGTTTTCAGATACTCCGTAACTTAATCTAAAAATATTGCAAATTAAATAAAAATGTAGTATAATAAAAGAAATAACAGGTGAAAAAAGCCAATTTCAAATAAATTTTTCAAAGACAAAAAACCATAAGCTTATTGCACTTTTAATTAGAGTAGAAGGCAAAGTAGGGATAATACAGCATAGGTAAACGAATATAAAGAGGTAAGCAAGCATGGAAGATTTTCCCGTATACAATCAAAATTTCAACAATGAATTAACAAATGAGAATGATTTTATAAGCGTTCATCTCAATACATTATTTTTTGAATTGCAGGACATATATACTGCAATATTTATTTTTAGGGTTGTTGATAGTGAGTGGGATAAGAAAGTTCGAGAAAAAGACGTTCCAAATTATTCAACAGTTAGAACTATTCTTTATGAGTCTCTCGTATATAGAGTAATCCTTGGGCTTAGCAAAATTTTTGCAAATCACAAAGAGTACTCATTTAGCAAGGCAACCAATCAAATCGAACAAATTTATAAGAATAACAGCGAAGTCAAAAGCACAATAAATGAGATTCGTCAAAAAATTGATAGTAGCCCAATGATTCCTATCATTCGTGCATTTAGGGATAAGTTTTTTGCACATTTAGATAAAGAAAGCGCTATGTCATATTTTAGAATTGACCCTACATCGGCAATGAAATATATTGATTGCGATGAAATAGAGGAATGGTTGTTATTGATCAGTAAATTGTATAAAACATGCTTTGGAACAGGACTGACGCGTAAATCTCAAATGCCTTCAAAAGATGACATCATTTATACATTCTTCTGGCGATGATTGAGGTATCCTCAAAACGTATCACTGCTTGGATTGATCAATAATGCAATTCCCATATTCTATATCAATGATGCCGAAATGGTGATTTCTTTCCACTATGTTACGAAAAAGATTTTCATTCTCAAAGAAAGGAATAAAAAAGAAAACGACAACTTTCTGTCGAAAACTGTCGTTTCTGTTGGTACCGCTAACTGGACTCGAATTATCCAATTTGCTTTTTGTGATTTTTTGCAAACTTAAACAAATGACTGTATTACGTCATTTTACAGCAAGTTACAGTAATGCTTTTATTGTAATTTCAGGTAAATTATTGTATCAATAAAGAACGAGCATCATGGTGTATCTCTACCAAAGCAGTCGTCTTGAAAAAGGACGATTGCTTTTTATTTATCCAAAAGCCAGTCAAGAACATTTTTCTTTTTTATACCATTGTAATCGGTATTGCCGAAAACTTCATCAAGAGTAAGCAAGTATTTAGGATAGTTATCCCCCACTTTCTTAAATGGAGCAAGCTCCCGTTTAAGAGTGCTTTCATCAAGGGTTGTCGCCGATACCTGATAATAGGATATATCATCATTGTCCACCGCTACAAAGTCGATCTCGTTCTCATCAAGCTGACCTATATAAACGTCATAGCCTCGCCTTTTCAATTCAAGAAAAACAATATTTTCAAGAATATGACCAATATCGCTTTCGCTGCCCTTTACGAGACAATTCCGCAGCCCTATGTCAACCGCATAGTATTTACTGTTTGTTTTGAGGAACATCTTGCCCTTTAAATTATACCTCTGAGCTTCATATATCATAAGGCTGTCTAACAGTCCCCGAATGTACTTATCAACGGTTTTCTGGTCTGCACCTTTTCCCTCGGATTTAAGCGTATTTGCAATTTTTGTTGCAGATACCATATTCCCAATATTATGGAGCAAAAATTTTGTTACATTTTCAAGCGCAGTAATATCCGATACTTTGAGCCGTGCCACAATATCTTTCAGCAGTACAGAATTATAAATATCCCGCAGATAATCTTTCGCTTCTTTCGACGTTATATTGAATTTTGCAATATACGGAAAAGAACCGTTCTCTATATATCTGTTGAATTTTTGAGCGTTTGTGAAAAATGGCTCGTCTATCCCGCTGCAAAATTCTTTGAAAGACAGCGGCAACATTTTCAGTTCCACATATCTTCCCGACAGTACAGTAGCAAGCTCCCCTGACATAAAATATGCGTTTGAACCCGTAATATACACGTCGCAGTTATCTTTCAGAAACAGGCTGTCAACTGCTTTTTCAAAGCTTTTAACGTGCTGTATTTCATCAAGGAAAATATAATTCATTTTATTCGGAATTATTAGCTTTTTTATATGCTCATAAAGCAGACGATAATCGGTCAGATGTTCAAATTCTATATCTTCAAAATTAATGCTGATGATCTGACTTTCCTCCACGCCGTCAGAAACAAGCCAATTTCTGTATATTTCAAACAGCGTTGACTTTCCGCAACGCCGAACTCCCGAAACTATTTTAATTATCTGTTTTTCGCGCCAATTTTTCAGCCATTCAAGATATTCGGTTCTTTCAATTAAAGCATTCATTTCATCAGCCTCCCTTGCTATTATATATTTCTCTTATACTCATATCCGAGCCAAAGAG
>CAMWVO010000437.1 GCA_947177695.1 uncultured Clostridia bacterium | reverse complement strand
GGCTATTTCAAAGGAATAGCCCTCGTCTCCGCATATCTCGATGTTTCCGAGGACAGCCGAATAGTCGTCAAAGGTTTTTCCGCTTTCTGTAAGCTTTTCCGCGCTGCTGCCGAAAAATCTGCCGAACCAGCCCGCTCCCGAAGCGTACACGCCAAGTCCCAGAACCAAAGCCGTAAGAACGGCAGCGGGTACGATTACCGCAAGCTTTGCCGATATTTTCCTTTTCGGACGTGCGGCTTCGTTTTTCAGTGCCAGGACGCGTTCCACAAGCTCCTCCGAGGGAACGGTATGTTCAAATGCTTTTCTGAAAATTTCACTGTTGCTCATCATTCCAAACCTCCTTTAAAGCTTCTCTGAGACGTTCTCTTGCCCGCATGAGACGTGTACGGACGGTGGCTTCGTTCAGTCCCAGAGCCGCCGCGATCTCTTTGCATGACATATCCTCATAGTACCTGAGCATTACCGCGGGACGGTATTTTTCGGGCAGAGCAAGCACCTCCGCCATTACCGCTGCGCTGTCCGAGCCGCAGTCCTCGTCAATGCCCGAAGCGGCTATATCCTCGGTAAGTTCCGCTCTTTTCCCGCTTTTTGCGGAACGTTTGCGAAGCTTGCAGCAGTTTACCGTAACCCGTATCAGCCACGCTTTCAGATGCTCCTCGCTGTCAAACTCTTTTGGACAGGTCAGCAGCTGCAGAAAGGTCTCCTGAAACACGTCGTCCGCGTCCGCGGGACACTGGACAAACGCTATCCTGTACACCATATCCTTATAGCGCATAACGGTCTGTTCGTAATCGGGTCTCATCGTCTGCCTCCTTTCATATGCTTCTGCTGATAATATACATCAGGGACGCGGAATGTTTCATTTTTTACAAAAAATTTCTCCGTATCCCGAAGCTGGATACGGAGAAGCTTCTTTTGCGACTGAATTTTAGTTCAAAATTTTCTGTTCGATAAACTCTGCAAGACCGTCGCTGTCGTTTGTACCGCAGATAACGTCGGCGGCGTGCTTGGCTTCGGCGACGGCGTTTCCCATTGCCACTCCGAGTCCGCAGTATTTCATCATTTCAACGTCGTTGTAGTCGTCTCCGAAAGCGGCAATGTTTTCGGCAGAAATGCCCAGTCGCTCCGATATCTTTTTCAGTGCGGAGACCTTGTCCGCGCCGACAGCGGCAAATCTCCGCCATATCTCGCCTGTAAACGACAAGCACTCACAGGACGGAAATTCCGCGGCGATCCTGCGCATATCCTCTTCATTTTCAAGCTCTGCCGTGATCTTGTACGCTGAACGGTCAAAATCCGAAAAATCACTGTAAATCGCGTATGCGTAATCCGAATCCGAAGGGGGTTTTTCCTTGTAGTTCCAATAGTAGCCGCTATCCGTCTCAACAGTGATATCGCCGTCAGGCTGAAAGCGCATACACATTTCGATTATTCCCAACACAGTTTGAGGATCGAGCATAGTTTTGCAGACGATCTCACCGAAGCATCTTGCTGTTGCGCCGCCGTTTGAAATAATAATATTGGGCGCAAGCATATCCAGATATTTACGCGCGGAATTTTCGGAACGCGCAGTCGCCGCGCCGATAACAATACCGTTTTCTCTGCACCGTTCAAACGCACGGAGAGTACGCTCCGATATAGTTTTGTCGCTCCGCAGAAGCGTTCCGTCAAGGTCTGTGACTATCATTCTGATATCCATATGCGCCCTCCCTTGTTTTATCTGTAACTGCAAATTTCCTCAAAATCAAGACTGCCGCCGAAAATATCCAGCGCGCTGCCCACGGTAAAATCAAGTCCGCCGCACTGCCTCAGGACTTCCAGATCGTCCATAGAGCCTATCCCGCCCGCATATGTAACGGGAAGCCTGTTCCACTTTCCCAGCATCTCCGCAAGGGGACGCTCAACTCCTCGGGCTTTTCCCTCCGCGTCCACCGCATGGACGAGAAACTCGTCGCAGTATTCGGCAAGGGTATCCATAGCTTGGGGGGTAAGCTTTACCTCGGTAAAGTTCTGCCAGCGGTCTGTGACGATAAAGTAGTCCTCACCGCGCCTGCGGCAGGAAAGGTCGAGAACGAGACGTTCCTTTCCAACGGCTTGGGACAGCTTTTTCAGATTGTCAAAGTCCACCCGACCGTCCCGAAAAACATAGGACGTAACGATAACGTGGGACGCTCCCTTTTCGAGGAAATCAACGGCATTTTCGGCAGTAATGCCCCCGCCTATCTGGAGTCCCGTAGGGTAGGCTTCCAGAGCGGAGTACGCCTGTTCAAGGTCGGCGTTATAGTACTCCGAACCGCGGGGGTTGAGGATTATAACGTGTCCGCCGCGCAAGCCTTTGGATTTGTACAGTTCTGCGTAAAAAGCCGCGTCCTTGTCGGAGACGAAGTTTTCCTTTGCGGCGTTGTCTGCATCCGCAAGACTTCCGCCCACGATCTGCTTTACCTTTCCGTTGTGGATATCTATGCATGGTCTGAATTTCATAGCGGTTCTCCTTGGTAATAATAGTTACTTTTAATAATACAGCAAAAATAATTTTTTTGCAATACTATGTATGAAAAAATGTGTAAATCAATAGCAGATAAATTTTGATTTACAAGACTAACTATCGTAGCACTTCGGCGGCAAAGCCGCCGACTAAAGCTGGTCGAGC
>CAMWVO010000436.1 GCA_947177695.1 uncultured Clostridia bacterium | reverse complement strand
TTCTTTATCGTTACGAAAATTTAAGAAAAGTTAGAACAAACACAATAAGTAAAAATCCTTTCAAATGGCATAAATACGTGCTTTTTCGCAAATTGAGAAAAGTTAAAAAATACGCTGGGGGATTTTCAATTCCCGTACGGGTCACCAGAATTTGCTCTCACAAATGGCTTAAATACGTCATTTGTGAGATTTCTTTTTGCCAAAATCACGATTTTGTCCTTTAACTGTCCTTTACGGAGCATTGCTGTCCTTTGCCGTAACTTATGCTCCTTGCTTTTTCTTTGAGGAAAAGTCCAATACTGAAGCGATAGCGTCTCCTGCTCTTGCTTGTGCCTGCTGAAACACATGACAATAAATGGAAGTTGTCGTGCTTATAACCGAATGTCCTAACGCTCCCGAAACAGCCGCTGCGTCCACTCCCTCATTGATTAGGGCTGAAGCGTAAAAATGTCCAAACGCAATGAAAACACGTTCAATAGATAACCTCACAGTTATCGACAAAAACGTCAAGTTGGTGACCTCTGTTGTATCTGTGCAAATGGTAAATCATTCTAAATCCAAACGGTACACATGTTAAATAAAAATCAGTAACGCCTTCTTCGTGAACGATAACCTTTTTCAGTAGTTCACCGTAAATCTTTGTGCTGTCCGTGTCCATTTCGGCAGTCATATTTACCTGTTTTATGTAATTTTGCATCCCGTCAATTTGCTTCTGATGTGCAGACGAAACGTCCTGACTTGTAGCAATCTTCTCCGTCAGACGAGCAATTTCACTATCATAAAATTCCGTCTGCTTTTTCAAATCCTCTTTAGAAATCAATTCGTCCAGCATAAGGTCAATAGCTTTTCTCTTTTTGCGACCGAGATTTTCAATCTCTGCTTTCAAAGGTTCAATATTTGTGGACGGCTCGTTCTGCTGAATAATCTGAATTTCATATAGTAGCTGATTTACAATTTCGGAGCGGGAAACCTGAATATGTTCCAAAATGTATTTCATGCAATACTCCAAAACTTTTTCATTTATGGCTTTGTTATTACAGCCGACCTCCGCTCCGTTTTTATCAACTCTCGGATTTGCACCGTATTTTGCACGGTTTACACATCTTAACGTGCGTTTTTCCTTATGTTTGTTTCCCGAAATACCGTAAGCCCAACCGCATTTTCCACAGTATACCTTGCTGCTGTACCAATAATGTTGAGAGTATTTTCTTCCCTCGCGAGCCATTTGTCCACGTTCGTAAAGCAGCTTCTGCACCTCGTCAAAAACTTCTCTTGATACAATCGGTTCGTGGTGATCGGTAATTGTAATAAGCGGAGCGTCAGGATTATCACCGTTATTCTGCACAACCTTTTTAGTAAGAAAATCGGTAGAATAATGTTTCTATTGAGTAAGATCGCCGACATATTTGTCATTTTTGAGTAAACGACAAACGCCGTCTTCACGCCACATTTTTCCGTTTATAGAAATTGCACCCATAGCGTTAAGCTCATTTGCGATTGAATGACAGCCCTTGCCATCATACAAATACATATGGAAAATCTTTTTTACGATTTCTGCTTCCTCGGGGACGACATACAGTTGTCCTTTTTTGATTTCAAATCCGTACATACGACTTTTCCCATAAACCCAACCGTTTTCCATATTGCGACGTGTACTCCATTTTACTCTTTCGGAAATTTTACGACTTTCCTCTTGGGCGATTGAAGCCATAATTGTCAATCTTAATTCCCCGTCCTTGTCACGAGTATCAATGCCGTCATTCATAAATATAACGCCGATACCGAGTGCAGAAAGTTTACGAGCGAAACATAAAGTGTCAACCGTGTTCCTTGCAAATCGTGAAACTTCTTTAGTAAGAATTAAATTAATTTTTCCACTCTCGCAATCAGCAATCATACGATTGAAACCGTCACGCTTCTTAACGGACGTGCCAGTAATACCTTCGTCATAATAAACCTCAATAAGTTCGTAATCTTCATGATTACTTATGTACTCGGTGAAATACTTAATTTGCGCCGAAAGCGAATGAAGCTGGTCAGTCATATCTGTAGAAACTCTTGCGTAAGCCGCAACCTTTATTTTACTATTCATAGTCCTCCTTCCCCCATTAGTTGGGGATAAAATATCCCCCTGCATATATTATTTTACACTTTACCACGTGAAATTGCAAGTAGCAATATGTACAAACTTACCGTCAAAAATCAGTTATATATGCAGGGGTAAATTTGTTATGCCGCAGAATCAACAGACTTGTCCTGCATAGCAATCAACTGTTCAAGCTGTTCCGCAGTAATAAGTCCCTGTTTGTAAAATTCCTTGTAGTAGCCTATTTTCATAGCTTTGATAAATTCATTTTTGCAATCATTGGGAATTTCAATAGTAGAATTACTTTTGTTTATTCTGTCATGCTCATTGCTGTATGTATTTGTTGTCAAATTCATATTTTTTCTATTCAATAAGTGTCCTCCCCGCATTACGCATTTTCAATTATATCATTTCCCGTTTCTGCAAGCTTTGTATTTTCAGTAACCACAACATGTGGATTATCCCGCAGAAAACGTTTTTCCTTTTTCTCGGTAACAAAATCCTGAACCTCGTCAATAGCAAAAAGAAAATCTAACATCTCCTTGAATTCTTCGGGAGAAATAT
>CAMWVO010000435.1 GCA_947177695.1 uncultured Clostridia bacterium | reverse complement strand
GATATATCCTTTGGTAAACATATTTTATTTAAGTACACAAAGCAACGGCTCTACTCAGACGGAATTTGTCGGTCTTGACAACTTTGAAGCTTTGCTGGTAGGCGAAAACGGAACGGTTTCATATGGTGATAACGCCGGCAACAAGGGCGGACGTGCGTGGAAAGCGGCTAACAGCGACTTCACTCGTGTTATGGGCAATACCATTATCCTCTGGGTGGGTAACTTTGTTCCGCAGATACTTATTTCACTTGTTCTTGCCGCATGGTTTACAAATTCTCTCCTGAAGATAAAGGGTAAAAGCGTTTATAAGATACTGATGTATCTGCCGAACATTATTACAGCCGCCTCTTCAGCAGCGCTTTTTGTAATGCTGTTCTCAGGAACAGAGCTTGGCGCTATCAATAACCTTCTTTTGAAGATGAAGCTGATCGACGCTCCTATTCCGTTTGTAACAGGTGTAAGTCAGTCCAGAGTTATGATCATGATCATCCAGACATGGATGTGGTACGGAAATACTACCATCATGCTTATGTCGGGTATTATGGGTATCAACGGCTCGCTTTTCGAGGCTGCAAGCATCGACGGCGCTACAATGACTCAGCAGTTCTTCAGAATTACACTCCCGCTTCTCAGACCTATCATGCTCTACACGGTAGTTACATCAATGATCGGCGGTCTCCAGATGTTCGATATGCCTTACCTCTATAAGAACGGTACGAACGTTACAAGACACGTTGAAACGGTTGCTGTTTACATCTACAACCATTTCCACAGTGCGATAAGCCCGAACTACGGTTATTCAGCGGCTGCTTCGGTTCTGCTGTTTATTCTGACCGGTATCCTTGGTGCATTTGCTTTTGCAATGAACAGGGACAAGGATCAGAAGCATCAGAAGCGCAGAAAGCAAAACAAATTGCTGTAATTAAGGGAGGTTTACGATCATGAGTGTTTCTATGTCAAAAGATAAAGCAGCAAAAACCGGTTCCCTTAGAGCCAAGGATATTATCATTACAGTGGTTATACTTCTGATATGTGTTCTGAGCATTCTGCCGCTCTACATACTTATTGTGAACTCCACAAGAAGCAGCGGAGATATCACGGGCAGTGGCGTTTCGCTTATTCCGGGTCTGAACCTTTTCAAAAATATTGCTACCCTCCAGGATTGGACAGCTACCGGCAAGGTAGAGTATAATGCGCTGGTAGGTTATCTTAACAGTGGTATCATTGCATTGTCCACAACATTTTTAACGGTGCTCTTCTCTGCTATGACTGCGTATGGTATCGTTGTTTACGACTTCAAACTTAAGAATGCGTCCTATACATTCATTCTTGCCGTAATGATGATTCCTGTTCAGGTAACATCGGTTGGTTTCTATCAGTTCATGGCAAAAATCGGTCTGACCGACTCTTACCTCCCGCTGATACTTCCTGCTGTTGCAGCTCCTGCAATAGTGTTCTTCATGCGTCAGTCGATGAAATCATCGTTCCCGCTTGAAATCGTTGAAGCTGCCAGAATTGACGGCTGCGGCGAGTACAGAACGTTCTTTACGATTGCAATTCCTATGATGAAGCCCGCGATTGCGGTACAGGCAATATTTGCGTTCGTTTCAAACTGGAACAACTACTATATGCCGTCCATGATCCTGATTTCCAGAAACAGTAAGCAGATGACGCTTCCTATGATGGTAAATACAATTCTTTCCAACGATAAGCTGGCTGACTTCGGTGCAAAATATGCCGCAATCATGCTTTCCATCGTTCCTGTAGTAATTGTTTACCTGATTTTCTCGAAATTTATCGTTGAGGGTGTTGCTCTCGGCGGCGTTAAGGAATAATTATTTCCGATCAAAAAGCTGTACGGCTTAGGCTGTACAGCTTTTTTGTGTAAAAATAAGCGCGGCATATCCGAACGGACAGCCGCGTTTTGTTATTGTTTTTGTTCCTCGTATTTGTGCTTTGTTGCCATTCCGCCGCGGATATGACGTTCCTGCTTGTTTATTTCCAAAATTTCTTTAACGGCAGGGTACATCTGCGGACATATGACGGGAAGCTTTTCGGTTATGTCTTTATGTATGGTTGTCGCAAATTAGAAATTGTTCATCAATCCCTATTTCTCCGAAAAGATTAAGGAAAATGTCAATTTGTCCTGATTTGTCAACTTCAATTTTGTTTATGATTTTTTTCATGTCCGAGTTTGTCATGGAGGATATGTCAGTGATGTTCTCGATACTGTCAAAGGTTTGGCGGAGGATATTTTCAAGCATATCACCGCGGCTCAGATTGTATTCGGTTATCGTAAGTTCGCTTTTTACCTTTTCGAGCTCCAGATCAATTGCTTTGACTTTTTCATTAAGTTCCGTGCGGGAAATAATTTCGTCAATATACATATCCATATACTTTTGCCGCTTTTTTTCAAGAGCGGCTTTTTTTTCGTTTAGCTCTGCGCCGTAAGTTTCATTGTCGTTTTTTGTCTTATAAATCCGCTCGAATTCGGCAGCAATGTTTTTTATCATTGCTGTTTTATTTTTTATTACTTCCGAAAAATATTCCTGAAGCTTTTCCAAAAGAATATCTTCGTCAAGGATTACGGCATTTGCACAGGCAGTTGTTCCGCTGATGTTTCGGACACTGCAAACCCAGCGTCCTTTGCC
>CAMWVO010000434.1 GCA_947177695.1 uncultured Clostridia bacterium | reverse complement strand
TAAACTCAGGAAACCTGAGCTTAGGCACACGATTTTCAAGATTGTTAATTGAGGATACATTTTTCATAAAATCAAACCTCCTCGTCAAAAGGGAACGACAAACCAAGCTCGTCAAAATACGGCTTTAGTTGTTTGTCTATCTCTTTAATTTCTTTATTTAATTTACGGATATTGCTTGCTACTTCCTCAAGGTCAATTTCAGGTTCTGCCTCGAATGTATCAACATATCTCGGAATATTAAGGTTATAACCATTTTCTGAAATTTCCGACATAGCCGCAACATGGGCAAACTTATCCACATCAACACGGTTTTCATATGCACTTACAATTTTATCAATATCACATTCGCGAAGAATATTTTGATTTTTTCCTGCCTCAAATTCTTTTGACGCATCAATAAAAATAATATTACCGCTGTTGCCGTTACGCTCTTTTTTTAGGACCAGAACGCATACCGGTATTCCGGTACCGAAAAAAAGATTTGCAGGAAGTCCTATTACTGCATCAAGCACATTAAGCTGCTCAATCAAGTATTTGCGTATTGTTTCTTCCGATCCGCCTCGAAAAAGTACGCCGTGAGGAAGAAGAACTACAGCTCTGCCATCCTCGTCCATATGATATACCATATGCTGAACAAATGCAAAATCGGCTTTTGATTTAGGTGCGAGTTTTCCGTATTGATTAAAACGGTTATCCTCAAGAAATTTATTATCTGCTGACCACTTTGCAGAATAAGGAGGATTTGCTACCTGCACTCTGAAATGCTCCTCACCAAAATTATCATGTTCCAGCGTATCGCCGTTGTAAATTTCAAAGTTACGATAAGGAATACCGCGCAAAATCATATTCATTCTCGCAAGGTTATATGTAGTAGAAGTAAGTTCCTGTCCATAGTATAGTCTTACATTGGCATAGTTTTTAAGACGAAGCAGCAACGATCCTGAACCACAGGTCGGGTCGGCTGCCGATTTAACATCGGTAAGCCCTAGACAAGCAATTCGGCATAGTAGTTCTGCAGGTCCTGACGGAGTATAGAATTCGCCTGCTTTTTTTCCTGCCGTAGCGGCAAACTGACCGATAAGATATTCATAGGCATTACCAAGCACGTCAATTTTTGTATCCTCGACGCCGAAATTTATTTCGTCTAGAGCAGCAATGATTTTTGACATAACTACGCTTCTGTCTTTGACAGTATGTCCCAATCTTGACGAATCAAGCTGCATATCCGAAAATAAGCCTTCAAAATCCGATTGGCTTTCATTATTGATGGTAGACTCCATTATCGAATTGATTGCACTTTGCAGAAATTCAATATCAAATGAATTGTTCTCTACCATTTTTACCATATTTCTGAAAAGATACTGCGGCTCAATAACAAATCCAAGGTCACGCAGAGATTCTTCAGCAACAGCCTCCCTGTAATCCTCATTTTCCCACGCTGTTTCATAGGAAATGTTATCATCTTTCAGGAGATTTTCCATATACTTTTCTGTCCTGTCGGAAAGATAATAATAGAAAATCATACCGAGTATGTAATTCTTAAACTCGTATGCTTCCATATTACCGCGAAGTGCATTTGCCATTGCCCAAAGCTTATGACAAAGTTCTTTTTGGTGTTGCTGAATATTATCCATAATTCGTTATTCCTCCGTTTTACTCCTCAATCATAATAATTGAGGAGTATTAAAGTTATTTTAAAATACCTTTTATAAAAGGTTCTTTAATTACTGTATCTGTCAACGTGAGATTTAATAAACTCAACAATTTTATTTACCAATGCACGTTTTTTCAGCAGAGGCATAGGGGTTCCAATTCTATCCCGTATATCACCCTCATTAAGTACATTTGTAAATTCATATTCGGATATTTCACTTTTCAAAATAACAGGGTCAATTTTCTCTTTTTCAGCAAATGCTTGTATTTCATCATTTTTTCTCTTGTTTTCAAAGGCGTTGTATTCAGAATCAATATCCTCGTAGCCATTAAATCCCGATACAACTTCATCAAGAAACGCTCGCAGAATATCGATCTTTTTATGTAGTCTTATATTGTCTGAACGTTCAAGCTCTTCCTTGATATGCTCAATATCCGTATCTCTCGTCTTCTTGCTTTCAAAATTTATATTCCGAATTAAGTTCATAATGTATGCCACATTTATACGGTCGCTTTCGATCAGTTCAATACAGAAATCAACATCATTAAGCACCGAGGCGACATCTTTTCCTGATTCGCACTTTCTGTAAAGCATAAGATACTTGCTTTTGTAATCTTCAAATTCCTGATCAGTCATATCAAGTCCGCTGCGGTCAATACTAAATTCCACAAATGTTTTTAATGACAGCATATACCTTGAAAGCTCACGAAAAAGCAAAACAAACTCTTTCTGCTGTTCTTCCGATTGCAGCAAATCAATTTCAGCGGGCGTAAGCGCAATTTCTCTTATTTTGGCAGTAATTTCATTGAATTTTTGCACATAAAATTCAAACGCTTTCGTTACAACTTCATTTGCGTGTCCCTGCGAAAAAAGTGCAAGTGCCTCATCGGTTTTCTGCTTAAGATTACGGTAACAGACAATAATACCCCATGGTTGCGTTGCGTTTACACCACAATTTTTACGGGGTTATGCGTGAATAAATTATTGATAAAGAAGTACG
>CAMWVO010000433.1 GCA_947177695.1 uncultured Clostridia bacterium | reverse complement strand
AATATAGCCATTGCGGCTGTTCTGGGCGTCATAATATATTATAACAAGGTTCTGCCGAATAATTATTACATTGCCTCCGGAAGCGAATTGAAGCTTTCGGAAATTATTGAAGCAATTCCCTGTACGGGTGTTCCCGTGAGAAATGCGGTCGCTGTGGAGGCGGAAAAAACAGGAGTTCGCAAAGCGGAGCTGAAACTGCTGGGGATTATTCCCATAAAAATAGTCAGCATTCAGGAGGTGGACGAGCCGCTGCTGGTACCCTGCGGAAATCCGTTCGGGATTAAGCTTCTGACCGACGGTGTAATAGCCGTGGAGGTCAGCGGCTTCGAGACCGATGCAGGGTACAGGTCTCCCGCCGCGGACGCGGGGATTAAGACAGGCGACGTTATCAAAACGGTAAACGGCAGGAAAGTAATGTCAAACGAGGATATCGAGAAGATAATTTCCGAAAGCAGCGGAGAGCCGCTTTCCTTTAATCTTGTCAGGGACGAAAAAAATCTGATACTGAACGTAAAGCCTGAGCTTTGCTCCGCGGACGGCTCCTACAGAGCGGGTCTGTGGGTAAGGGACAGCTCCGCGGGGATAGGCACCATAACCTTTTACGACCCCGAAACAGGCGTTTTCGCGGGACTGGGACACCCTGTCTGCGACGTTGACACGGGAAATATTCTTCCCCTTTCCAGCGGAGAGGTGGTGGACGTAAATGTCAACGGCGTCAAGCGGGGCGCGGCGGGAGTTCCCGGAGAACTGCTGGGAAGCTTTTCCACTCTTGCGGCGATAGGCTCTCTGGAGCTTAACTGCGACGACGGTCTGTACGGAGTTATGTCCTCGTTCAGCTCCTGCAACGAAGCCGTCCCCCTGGGTATGCGGCAGGAGATAGAAACGGGCGAAGCCTTTATTTATACCACCGTAAACGGCAATCAGCCGAAAATGTACAGCATTGTCATAGAAAAAATAGACCTGCACGATACCAAGGGGAGCAAAAATATGATAATCCGCGTCACTGACAAGGAACTGCTGGAAAAAAGCGGAGGCATCGTTCAGGGCATGAGCGGAAGTCCCATTATCCAGAACGGAAAGCTTGTGGGAGCGGTCACTCACGTTTTTGTGAACAATCCTGCCAAGGGCTACGCGATTTTTGCGGACACCATGTACGAATGTTCAAAAAATGTAGTAAACCCGCAAGCTGCGGCATAAGATATAGTGCGGCTATTCGGAAATAATTGCGTTCACGAAATGTTTACAAAAAACCCCCATAAAAATCCCCGTGCCGAACCGTATATATAAAAGAAGCGTTTGCAAATTCCGGGCAGACGTGGTATAATGAAAAAAATCGGCAGGGGAGACGTTTATATGAAAAAAATACTAAGAGCGAAATTATTGGTTGCGGCAGCATTGTCCACGGTTATTCTGGCAGGCTGCGGGGACAGCGGCGGCAGAGACAGTTTTGCTTATTTTTCCGAAAGTACTAACGGAAGCAGCGGCAGCAGCAGTTACAAATCCGATGCTGCGGCTTATACAAACAGCAGCCCCGCGTCTTACGATTCGGACGGCTATTATGCCGATGAGGCAGCCTCAAATGACTATGCCGCCAAGGGCGACGAGGAAAGCAATTCCCTTGCCGCGGACAGCATACAAAAGGAAATGCTTGTCTACTCCTGCTATATGGACGTGGATACGCTGGATTTTGACACGTCCCTGAACAGCTTTAAAAATACGCTGGATCTGTACGGCGGATTTGTCGAAACGGAAAACTTTAACGACGGCGGGGGCGGCGGACGCTGGTACTATGAAAACGAGGAAAAATGGCAGTCCTACAGCGCGACCGTAAGGATACCCAGCAGCAATTACGATGCGTTCTGCAATTCCGCAGGCAGTCTGGGCGACCTGAGAAGCAAGACCTCTACGGTAGAAAATCTCAGTCAGGAGTACAGCGATCTTTCCACTTCCCTTGAGATATATGAGGCAAAGGAACAGCGATACATAGCTCTTTTGGCGGATATTACCGAGGACGAATACGCCGTCGAGATAGAGCGCGAGCTTACCAATATCCAGATACAAATTGCCAGCATAAAGACCCGCATGAACCGTATCAGCACCGACGTTGCGTACTCTTACGTTTACTTCACGCTGAACGAGGTAAAGGAGTATGTCTCCGCGCCTGTTAAGACCGACACATTCTTTGACCGTCTGAGCAACACTCTTTCCAATGCGGGCAGAGGCTTCCTTGAATTTCTGGAGGGACTGCTGTTCTTCCTGATCTACACCGTTCCCTATTTTGTACTTATCGGTATCGTTGTGTTTGTGATCGTTAAGATCGTTAAAAAGTGCAGGGCAAAGAAGCGTGAGAAAGTGCTTCTTGAAAAGCAAGCAAAGCAAGCTTCCGAAAAGTCCGAGGAAAAAGCTTCCGATACGGCTGACAACGCTTCTCCCGCAGCGGAACAAAAGCTTGCCGATACCGAAAACAAGGACGTTTCCGAGGGCGGCAGCGAGGAAAACAAGTCCTGAGAAAAAATATTCTGAAAAATTTCCAAAAAACTCTTGACAAACAGATTTTTATGATGTATAATAAATATCGCCGTTGGAAATTCAGGCGGCGATATGGGAGCATAGCTCAGCTGGGAGAGCATCTGCCTTACAAGCAGAGGGTCATAGG
>CAMWVO010000432.1 GCA_947177695.1 uncultured Clostridia bacterium | reverse complement strand
TTTTGGCAGAACAGCAGGGCTACAGCTTTTTTGCCACCGACGATACCGATTTCGAGATAGAAGCGGACGTTATCAAGATAGAGCAGGTTCTCTACAACCTTATCAACAACGCGGTGAACTACACGGGGGACAACAAGAACGTCTATATAACCATGCTCCTGAAAGACGACACCACCGCCCGAATTGAAATTACCGACACGGGCAAGGGCATTGAGCCCGAGCTTCTGCCGCTGATATTCGACAGGTACTACCGCGCCGAGAAAAACAAGCGGGAGGTCATAGGCACGGGTCTGGGACTTTCCATTGTGAAGCAGATACTGAAACGGCACAATTTCAAGTTCGGGGTGCGCTCCGAGCTTGGTGTGGGAAGCACGTTCTGGTTTGAGGTCACGGGACGGATAACCGAGGAAACGGAGGACGAAGACGAGTGAGAACTTTTAAGTATATGCGCGTACAGGGACGTGAGATCGCCTACCGAACGCAGAAGCCCGTGGGAGTTTTTATACTGAACTGGCGCAGGATACGGGACGGCGTTTACAGCAAGGAGGACGCGGAGATATACGACCAAACCCATAAATGGTTTCTGGACAATCTTCCCGTACCGCCCTTTTACGGAAAGGACAACGAAAATCCCGACGGGGCGGTGACTTGGTTCAAGACCGAAAACGCGGACGTTATGCTCGAACACATAGAGCCGCTTCTGAAGCTGCTTGAAAAGTACGGTATTCCTTATGATGTGGTCTATACCGATACGCCGGGTAAGATCATATATGAGGACGATTTTCAGGTGGGAGTAACCGACTGACCGCAAAATTATCAGGGGGGACACAAAATGAACTTCCAAAAAATAAATGAACTGAGAGAAAAGCTTTCCGGAATGCGTCCTCTCAACGGGGGAGAGCTGAAACGTCTCAGGGACGAATTTATCGTCGGAAACACCTTTCACTCAAACGCTATAGAGGGTTCGACGCTTACCCTGCGGGAGACCGCGCTTATTTTGGGAGAGGGCGTTACCATTGCCGAAAAGCCCCTCCGCGAGCATCTTGACGCTATCGGTCACAGGGACGCTTTTGAATATATTTCCGAACTGGCAAATGAAAAAGCTCCCATAAGCGAAAAAGTGATAAAGGATATCCATTCGCTTGTTCTTATGGGAGACAGGGAGAACCGCGGCGTTTACCGCAGTGTTCCGGTTATGATAATGGGCGCAGGCTTTGAGCCGCCGCAGCCCTATCTTGTGCCGAAGCTTATGGAGCAGCTTGTTATCGACAGCGGAGAACGTTTCGGCAAGGAAAACATTATCGAAGCCGCCGCGGAATTTCACCTGCGGTTTGAGACCGTTCACCCCTTTATCGACGGCAACGGCAGGACGGGTCGGCTTATCCTCAATCTGGAGCTTATGAAGAACGGTCTGCTGCCGATAAATATTAAATTTGCGGACAGAACAAGATACTATCAAGCCTTTGAGGAGTACGCCAAAACAGGGGACTGCTCCGCATTTGCGGAAATGGTGGGACTTTACGAACAGGAAGAACTGGAAAGATATATTGGAATTATTGAGGGAAAGGAATGATCCAAGTGACCAAAAAAGAACGCGCCGCTCTTGCAATAGCGGGACTTGCGGAGATCTACCCCGATGCAAGATGCTCGCTCACATACCAAAAGCCCTACGAGCTTATGATTGCGGGACGGCTTTCCGCACAGTGTACCGACGCGCGGGTGAACATTGTCACCAAACCGCTTTTTGAGAAGTACTCCACACTCGAAGCCTTTGCGGAGGCTGACGAGAACGACATCGCCGAGATAATCAAGCCCTGCGGTCTCTACAAGACCAAGGCAAAAAGTATTGTTGGAATGTGCCGCAGGCTTCTGTACGACTTCGGCGGCGAAATGCCCAAAACCATCGAGGAGCTTACCACCCTCCCCGGCATAGGGCGCAAGACCGCGAACCTTATTATGGGGGACGTCCACGGGCTTCCCGCAATCGTTACGGACACCCACTGCATTAGGATATGCGGTCGGCTGGGTCTCACAAAGGAAAAGGAACCCCAGAAGGTGGAGCAGGATTTGCTGAAAATAATCCCGCCCAAGGAGGGCAGCGACTTCTGTCACAGGCTGGTTATTTTTGGCAGAGAGTTCTGCACGGCGCGCAGTCCCAAGTGCGGGGAATGTCCTCTCAGAGGACATCTGAACGGCTATTCCTGTAAACTTTAGGCTATTTATTACTTTGGGTATAGATTTTGCTACATAAAAATTCCCGCGGTGAAGCGTATCAGGTCGCGCATTCCGCTGGTGTAGGCGTGGAAAAGCTCGTCGTCTCTGACGATACTGTATGTGTTTAAAAATTTTTCCAGCAGTTCAAGGTTGTCTTTGTCGAGATTTTCCGTGAGCTTTTTATACAGCCTTTCCCGCGATGCTATTTCGTACTTTGCTTCGTCGGAAAAAATGATGCCTTTCCTTGCTTCGCACATATCGGAGTCGTAGAATTTTCTTATAAATTCGTTCATGGTGCTTTGTTCCTTTCATTATGTTGTGACGTTCTTCGTGTGGGTTGGGTCTCCCTCTGCCAATATAAAAGTGATAAATTTTAATTTAGCAGGGTAATCGTTGCTATGCATGGAGCCGAACGAGGGGGACAACCACAAGGGAGAGGGAGGGGGCTCATT
>CAMWVO010000431.1 GCA_947177695.1 uncultured Clostridia bacterium | reverse complement strand
CTTTTTTGAGTCGGCGGCTACGCCGCCGAAACGTGCCGACAGTTAGTCGCGTAAACCAAAATTTACCGCAAAATATTCACGTGAGACTTCCTTAAAGCCATTGACATTATATTATAGATGTTATATAATATGTATAACACATCGAAAGGAGCCCTGTCCATGCCGCCGAAAACCAAAATAACAAAAGAAATGATCCTCGACGCCGCTTTTGAAATTACCCGCCGTGACGGGATATCAAACGTTAGCGCAAGAACCATTTCAAAACAGCTGGACTGTTCCACCCAGCCGATCATGTACAATTATCCGTCCATCGCAAGCGTCCGCAGAGACGTTCACCTAAAAGCCGACGAGTTCCATATGCAGTACATAATGAAGCCCAGCGGACGTTTCGGTCAGCCGCTTGTGGAGATCGCAGTGTCCTATGTCAGATTTGCTTACGAAGAACCGAACCTGTTCAAGTTCCTGTTCCAGACGGGAAGATTTTCCGCCCAAAGCGTGGAGGAACTGATAAACGAGGAAGCCTTCAAGCCTGTCCTTGAAAATCTCGCCGCGACGCTAAACTCGGACGTGAAATACGCCAAGGAATATTTTTTTGCAAAGTACCTCATGATACACGGGCTTGCAAGCCTTGTTGCGGACAAAGCCGTCGATTACAACGAAAGCTTTGTCACCAAGCTGCTCGTTCCCGAAAACAGGCGCAGGACAAATTAAACGTTAAACCTGAACAGCACCACGTCGCCGTCGTTCATAACGTACTCCTTGCCCTCGGAACGGACAAGTCCCTTTTCCTTTGCGGCTGTCATTGAACCGCACTTTATCAGATCGTCAAAGCTTACCACCTCGGCGCGGATAAAGCCCTTTTCAAAGTCGGTGTGTATCTTTCCTGCCGCCTGGGGAGCTTTTGTGCCTTTTTTAATAGTCCATGCCCTTACTTCGGGCTGTCCCGCAGTAAGGTAGGATATAAGTCCCAGAAGCGCGTAGCCCTCCTTGATGATACGGTCGAGACCCGATACCGTCAGTCCCAGCTCGGACAGGAACATTTCCTTGTCCTCGCCGTCCATGTCGGATATCTCCGCTTCAAGCTGAGCGCAGATAGGCAGCACCGCGGCGTTTTCCCGTTTCGCGATATCGCATACTGTCTTGTAGTGCTTGGAGGTCTCGATATTGTTTTTGAAATCCTCTTCGCTCAGGTTTGCGGCGTAGATAACGGGCTTTGCCGACAGCAGCGGAGTGGTCTTTATAAGCTCCTCCTGCTCCTCCGTAAAGCCGTAGGAACGGGCGGAATGTCCCTCCTCCAGATGTCTTTTCAGATCCTCTAAAAATTCCGCTTCCGCAAGGAATTTTTTATCGCCCTTTGCCGCCTTTTTGGCGCGGTCGATACGGCGCTCGATCAGTTCGATATCGGAGAAAATAAGCTCCAGATCAATAGTTTCTATGTCGCGGGCAGGGTTTATCTCCCCGTCCACATGAATGATGTCGATATCTTCAAAACACCGCACCACATGGACGATAGCGTCCACCTCGCGTATATCCGCAAGGAACTTGTTTCCCAGACCCTCGCCCTTGGACGCGCCCTTTACCAGACCCGCAATGTCCACAAATTCGAGAGTGGCGGGAGTGAATTTATCGGGATTGTACATTTCTTTCAGCTTATCGAGACGCTCGTCGGGAACGGAAACGATGCCCACATTAGGCTCGATGGTGCAGAACGGATAGTTTGCGGACTCCGCGCCCGCGTTTGTCAGCGCATTGAAAAGCGTGCTTTTTCCCACATTCGGGAGACCAACCATACCAAGCTTCATACCTTTGATGATCCTTTACTGATAAAATTTAAAATTAAAAAGAATACTCGTAACCGTCGTCGTCATCGTCGTCAAAATTGAGTTCGTTTGCGTAATCCTCTGCTCTGAACGAGGATTTTTTTATTTTTGAAGACTTAGCCGATCTTGCTCCGGACGCGCATATGATACCGATAACAAGACCCGTCACAAACGAAGCCACCGCGATAAGAACAAGTATGCCCTGGGGAACAGAGATATCCTCTTTTGCTTTGGACACAGCATTTTCGGCAAATTCCTTAAACATAACAAGCGACCTTTCCCCGCCGTGAAATTTTTATGTCTGCATGACAGTTCGGACGCTTACGGCGGAAAGCCGTCCTTTCGGGACGGGAGCGTCCATACTTATTATACATATTTTCCCCGCAAAATGCAAGAGAAACAGAAAAATTTTATGCCGCCGTCTAAAGCGAGCAACTGTACTGTTCTCCCGAGACGGGAAATAGTTTCGGCATAAGGGCTGCACGAAACGCTGTTACTAATTATTATTGTACCTTTGCAGGAACTGCTTTGTACGCTCGTTCTGAGTATCTCCGAAAACCTGCTCGGGCGTACCCTCCTCCACGATAACGCCGCCGTCCATAAAGATAACGTGGTCGGCAACGTCCCGCGCGAAAGCCATTTCGTGGGTAACTATGACCATGGTCATTTTTTCCTTTGCAAGCTCCTTGATGACCTTTAGTATCTCTCCCGTAAGCTCCGGGTCGAGAGCGGAGGTAGGCTCGTCAAAGAACAGTATTTCGGGACTTAAAGCCAGAGCCCGCGCAATGGAAACTCTCTGCTGCTGACCGCCCGAAAGCTCGCAGGGATAGGAGTTCGCCTTTCCCGAC
>CAMWVO010000430.1 GCA_947177695.1 uncultured Clostridia bacterium | reverse complement strand
CCTCGGAATGACTGTCGTCATTCCTCACCCCTTTCACCGTTACGAACGAAAAGGAATTTCGCCGCCTGCGGGCGGCGACCAAAGGGCTCCTCGCCCTTTGGAAACCTCGCCAGCTGTGCTCAGCTGGATCAGCTTTAGTCGGCGGCTTCGCCGCCTAAGTGTTGTTACATAGTGCGTAGCACGCTAAATCAAAATTTACACAAGCATCGGCTGAAGCTGAATTTTGTCAAGAGCCGCTTCTATGGTTTCGGGAAGTCTCTCAAAGTCCGCCGAAAGCGATCTGGGTTTAGCTTCGGAATCGTCCTGCCCGAACGGAACAAAAAACACACTCTTATAGTTAAGCAGCGCTCCCAGATTTTTTGCCGTACCCGCAAGCCCGTCGTTTGTGGACGGTGCGATGATAAGAGGATACGCGTTCCTGATATGGGACTTCGCCGCCATTGTCACGGGCGTGTCGATTATCCCCGCCGCAAGCTTTGCCATTGTGTTTCCCGTGCAGGGAGCGATAACAAGCGCGTCAAACATTCTCTTCGGACCTATCGGCTCGGCGTCCTCGATGGTTTTTATAACCTTTTTCCCCGTGACCTTTTCAAGATATGCAATATGGTCGGCGGCTTTTCCGAAGCGGGTGTCCAGCGACGACGCATTAAAGGACATCACCGCAGTGACATCCGCGCCGTCCGCAATAAGCCTTTCAAGCTGTGCAAATGCCTTTGAAAAGGTACAGAACGAGCCGCAGACCGCAAAGCCGATTTTTTTCCCTTTAAGATCTGCCATTCGGCTCACCCCTTTCCGATTCCTTTTCAAGAAGAATATTTTTGACAGTTTCGGCTATGACCTCTCCCGACGTTACGGGAGCAACCTTTCCCGGCAGGGACAGAAGCCACACGGTCTTTACCCCCAACATTCCCGCAGTGTCGAAATCAACGCCTCCCGGCTTTGAGGCAAGGTCTATCACAAGGCAGCCGGGACGCGTCTTTTTAAGCCGCTTTTCGTCAAGAATAACGGCGGGTACGGTATTGAAAATTATGTCGAAATCTCCAAGCAGACCGTCCATATCTGCGATCGGCACGGATTCGCAGCCGTAAACTCTTGCCCATGCAAGATCGGAGCATTTGCGCGCCGCCACGGTTATTTTTGTGTGGAAGCCAGACAGGGTATCTATAAGGACTTTAGCTATTCTTCCCGCTCCGAGAATAAGTATCCTGCTTCCCGAAAGCGTTGTGGCAAGCTCCTCCATGGCGACCTGCACCGCTCCCTCGGCTGTGGCTACGGCGTTAAGTACGGCAAATTCCTCGCGGACTGCATAGTCTGTCACGTCCGCCTTTCTGCCCTTAAATATCTTACGGACTTCGGGAGTGATAAGTCCCCCGAAAACAATGCCGCCCTCCTTTACCGCGGGAGCAAGGCTTTCGAGAGAAATGCTCCTGCCCGAATAAGGAGTGCGGACGGTCACTCCGTCGAGGGACGCGGGCAGCGGCAGGATAAGGCAGTCCGCCCTTTCATTGATGTCGGATATCCTGTCGATCACCTGTACTTTTTCCGATACGGCGACGTTTCCGTCGAAGCCCGCCGCGTAAACTCTGTTGTCCTCGGCAAGTCTTTCGGCAAGAGTTACAAAACGCAGGTCGCCTCCTGCGACTAAAAATGTTTTGTTCATATGCAAACTTCCTTTCCCGTCTGTCCTGACGCGTACGTTTTGCGCGCGTTTTGCAGGCGGATCAAAGATAAATGGTTTATTCAGTTTCCCTTACATAATATGTTTGAAGCGGGAAATTGGTACACCGCCGAAACCCCTGACGGACATAAAAATCCTGCGGCATCTGTCCGACACCGCAGGATAATTTATTCTATGCATATAACCTCTCTGTTGACCACAGCCTTTGCGTAATCTATCGCCGACGTAAACTTCCTTTCGGACAGCACTCCTCCGCCGTACCATTTGTCCGCAGTGTTGTGGGAATCCGAGCCGCCCGTTACGGGAAGTCCGTACCACTGCGCGTAAAGCTTCGCCCTGTCGTTGAACTCGGTGTGACCCGCTTTGGTATGGGAAGCGTTCACGCCCTCCACCGCGTCTATAAAATGGGGAGCGTGAGTGGTGGAACGGATATACTCATAGTCCCTGAACGGGTGGGCGTGGACAATAATTCCTCCGCAGCTGCGGGCATACTCCAAAAAATTCGTCAGACCGATATCAAGGATATGATCGTTTTCAATAAGCCACTGCTTATCCAGACCGTACACAAGGAAATCAGAGCCGCCGTCACCGTACTCAAAGCCGAAAAACACGTCCAGACCGATCTGGTCTCCGCGGACTTTGGCATTTTCGTAGCCCTTGCAGTAAAGCTCTATCCGTTCTTTCCAGGGCAGGTCTCTCGGGACTGCCGAATTGCCGTTGAAAAAGTGGTCGGTAACGATTATTCCCGTATAGCCCTCAGCCTTGTATTTTTCAGCCATTTCCGCGCCCGACGACCAGGCGCAGGCGCTTGCCTCGCGGGTGTGCATATGAGTTTCGTATTTGTACATTTTATCTGCTCTTTTCGTTTAGAAGTGTAGGAGAACATCTCCGCGCATGATATAATTTTAACATACAAACGCACTTTTGTCAATATACGACAACAGGCGGGAAGCCGCTATGGAAAAGTTTCGTCCACCTTTTCAAAGGTGGCGAGGTCCACGGGGCAGAGCCC
>CAMWVO010000429.1 GCA_947177695.1 uncultured Clostridia bacterium | reverse complement strand
TAGCATTGCTTTATCATGCAACAGGAACAGGAAAGACTGTTACTGCTGTTTCTGATGCAAAGCGTTTTGGGAAACGGACGTTGTTTCTTGCTCATACCCATGAGCTTGTTGAACAGGCGGAACATAATTTCCGTGAGCTTTGGAGTGAAGTTTCAGTCGGTAAATTTACAGACGGGGTAAAGGAGGGAGAGGCTTTTGTAGTTTGCGGAAGCATTCAGAGTGTTTCGCTCAATCTTGAAATGTTTAAAGAAAATGATTTTGGATACATAATTATTGATGAGGCACATCATGCCTCTGCCGACTCATATCAAAAGGTGCTTGCATATTTCAAACCGGAATTTACTCTTGGTCTGACAGCAACTCCGGAACGTGCAGATGATAAAAATATTATTGATATTTTTAAGAATACAGCGCATAAGCTTGATATTCAGACAGCGGTTGAAATAGGCGAGCTTGTTCCTGTAAGATGTATAAGGATACATACTAATATAGATTTGACAAAGGTACGTTTCAATAGCGTCCAGTATAATATCCGTGATCTTGAAAGCAAGATTTTTGTTCCCGAAAGAAATACTCTTATTGTTGATACTTTTATGGAATACGCAAGTAAGAAACGCACGGTAATTTTCTGTGCGAGCGTAAAGCACGCCGAAGAAATAGCTGAAATGATAAATTGCAGGGGAGTATGCGCACGGGCTGTTTCGGGAAGTATGAAACCTTCCGAGCGTAAGGAGCATCTTGCAAAATTTCAGAAAGGTGAAGTAAAAGTGTTATGTGCTTGTGACCTTCTGAATGAAGGCTGGGATTGTCCTGAAACCGAAGTGCTGTTTATGGCGCGTCCCACAATGTCAAAAGTGCTTTATACTCAACAGCTTGGTCGTGGAATGAGACTTGCAGACGGTAAGGAATGTCTTATAGTTTTTGATTTTGTTGATAATGCAAGTCAGTACAATATGCCATATTCAATGCACAGACTTTTTAAGTTAAGCGAGTACAAACCGGGAAAGCTTGTACTTGGCACAAAGCAGCAGCGAGCAGCGGATGATGAGCTTTATGCCAAGGGTGAAAAGCCTGACGCAATCATTGATTTTCCTGTCAGCGCAACGGATTATGAAGCGGTGGATGTTTTTAACTGGCAGGATGAGGCTGCGGGAATGATCTCACAGATGGAATTCATACGCAGGGTTGATGTGGCTTCTGAAACTGTGGAAAGGTATATCCGTGAGGGAGAAATAATTCCTGATCTGATAGTGCCTATGAGCGAGCATAGAACGTTTAAATATTTTTCGGAGGATACGCTTAATAAGTCTGCTGAAAAATTTGGGTGGCGTATTATAAATGATAACAACAGAAAAGATTTGTTTATGGAAATGATACGGCAAATGGATATGAGTTATTCATATAAACCCGTTTTGATAAAATCAATATTTGAAAGTGCAGATGAAAATGGAAGGGTCAGGATAGACGATATTGCCCAATATTTCAGAAAGTATTATGAGGGCAGGAGAAGCGCAGGACTGATCGTTGAGAAATCCAACAGTATTTTTGCAAAAGGCGGATATACAGATAAAGAGGCGCAGCGCAATATTCTTTCAAATCCATTCAAACGGTTTGAGGATATGCAGATGTTAAGACATACTAAAACTCTTGGAATAATTGAGGTTGAACCAACGGTATGGAGAAATCTTTCTGTCATCGAAAAAGAGGAGATAAGCATGATATGTGATAAAAAGCTTAATGAATATTATAGAAGATTTGAAAATTAATAGCTTTACGTAAAGTACATAAATATTAAGAGTACAAATGAATCTCGGAAAGAGGAAAATAATGGATAATTACAAGCGTTTGGTTCTTATAAAAGGCGAACCTAAAGATAGTATTGTAAGCTGTTATTATGATAAATCTCAAAAGAAACAAGCTGTTGTTTTTGAAAATAACCCAACAGTTTATTACTATCATTATGATAATGTAAAATGGCTTGAAAGTATTGGTGAAGTTGATGACAGTGAATATAAATTTTTCACTCCAAATGGAATTTTACTTGATAATATCGTAAAAATAATAGAGTTTGGTGACAGTTATAATAAATATTTTCGATTTTTCTTTTCTAACAATACTTTCAGAAGCTATAATGTCAGAGATTTGAATATTAAAAAGAATGCGGCTGCGTCCCCCAAAATTAAGGGCTTGATTGAGTATTATTCTAAGGTTGCGGAAATAAACGGATTGATTGCAGATGACGGCTCTAATATGCTTAAAACTAAGTATGAAAAACTTGATTTTATCAGTGATGATACTGTTTTGGCTAAGTATCTGGATTCAGGATTGTCATTAAAGTTGAATGATAATAATGACGTAATTTTTCCCTTTGGTTGTAATCTTAGTCAAATAACGGCTGTAAGAAATGCGATTACCAATCAAATCAGCGTTATTGAGGGACCTCCTGGAACGGGCAAAACTCAAACCATTTTAAATATAATTGCAAATATAGTAATGCGCGATATGTCGGTTGCGGTCGTTTCAAACAACAATTCAGCGACGGAAAATATTTTTGAAAAGCTCCAAAAATACAAGTATAGTTACATAGCTGCACAGTTGGGAAGTTCGCAAAATAAAGAAGATTTTATAGAAAATAAGCAACAAAAGTATCCCGATTTTTCAAGCGATAAATTGGAATACTATGAAAGATCAGAGCTTTTA
>CAMWVO010000428.1 GCA_947177695.1 uncultured Clostridia bacterium | reverse complement strand
CAATATGTATATGAATTTGGGTGGAACCGCGGTATTATCGTCCCTTAGTCCGAAAAATAAAATTTCGGATTAAGGGACTTTTTTGTAACTATTTTAATAGTGTTGTTACCGTCCGATTATAATTCGGTATCGGCTCGGTTACAATTCGGAACAACCGTTGAAGTTTTCCATAGGCAGTGCTATTATTTGGATAACACTGATAGGATTGGAGCTTCAACTATGAAAAGACGGCTGTTCTGCGAGATCTCACCGCTGACCTACAAGATATCCATGCTGAAGTGCATTGCGCTGCGGCATATAAAAAATATTTTCGGAATATTTTTCGGAGTGCGGTTTGCTTCCGAAAAAACCGAGGAAAAGCTTCCCGTGCTGCTCTATAAGCACAGCTCCCTGATACGCAGACGGCTTGGGAACGCCGATATGCGATTGCAGGAAAACAAGGCGGTGAACCTTTCCATTGCCGCTCCGAAAATTTCGGGCATACTGATACACCCCGGCGAGACCTTTTCCTTTTGGGGACTTGTTGGAAGTCCCGACGAGAAAAAGGGCTATCTGGAGGGGCTTACCATAGAAAAAGGAACTCCCTCGTCAGGTATCGGCGGCGGACTTTGCCAGATGACAAACCTTATCCACTGGATGGCTCTCCACTCCGAGCTGGAAATTGCCGAGCATCACCACCACGATCAGATCGACCTTTTCCCCGATCACGGCAGGAAAGTTCCGTTCGGCACGGGTACGTCGGTTTTCTACAACTACGTTGACTACAGGCTGAAAAACAACACGGACAACACCTATCAGCTGATTGTTTACACCGACGGAGAATATCTCCGCGGCGAGCTTAGAGCTTTGACCCGATCAAAATTTGCCTTTCACATAAAAACCGAAAACGAGCGTTTTGTCCGAGAGGACGGCGTGGTGTACCGCAGAGGCGAGGTCTATCGGGCGGTTGTGGACTCCCGTTCCGGAAAGCTTCTCCGAAAGGAACTGCTTAGAAAAAACAATGCAAAGGTTGCATATGAGATTGACGAGCAGAAAATTTCGGTCAATTAAATTGTACATGATGTAATATTTATCATAAATTATACAGATTAACAATTTAGATAAGGCACAATTCTTGTCTCTTTCTTCTTAAATTTATATATAAGGGCAGGCTAAATGATGAAAGCAATGATTTGTGAAATGTGCGGCGGCATGGATTTAGTCAAACAAGACGGCTTGTATGTTTGTCAGCATTGCGGCTGCAAATATTCAATTGAGGGAGCAAGAAATTTATTTGAAGTAACAGGCAAAGTAGAAGTTGACGGCATTTCAACCTGCGAACAATTGCTTGAAAAAGAAAACTCCTATTTAAAGCTTGAAGATTACAAGTCTGCACAGAATACTTTTAAGGAATTTATAAATACATATCCGCATAAAAGAATTGGATATGAAAAATATTTCACCGCCCTTACCGAAAATTTTTCAGAATATTTTGCTTATGACCTTGTAGATTCAAATACTATAGCAGAAGTAAATGACATAATAAGAAAATTGGCAAAAATTGATGACGGGCACGGCACATATGACGCTAATGTTTTTATGAAAAAAATTAATGACTATTTGGATTGGATAGATCTTAAAAAACAAAAGGATCAAAATGAAAATGCGCTCAATACGCTCTCCGAAGAAAATTTATTTTGGTCAAAACAAATAGACAGCACAAAATTAATACAAAAACGTTCTATAATTGTTTTTGCAGTGTCTTTAATTCTTGGATTTTATAACCTTTACGAAAAAAGTCCTCTTACGGTATTTATATTTATTGTTGCAGGCATTTCTCTGCTTTGTTTCGTAGAAGCTAAGCGTGAGGTGAAAACTATACCAAAAATGATAGATGAAAATTGTGAAAGAAAAACAGAGTTTGAGAAAAAAATCAGCAATCTAAATGATAAAATCAATAAAAAAGAAAAATTCATTGGTAAAGGAGATTGATATTATGATCAAACTAACACTGAAAGACGGCTCCGTAAAGGAAATCGAAGCCGCAATGCCCGCGGCGGAAGTAGTCAAGGGCATTGGCATGGGACTGTACAAATCCGCCTGCTGCGTAAAGCTGGACGGTCAGGTGTGCGATTTGCGCACCACCATCGACAAGGACTGCACCTTTGAGGTCATGACCTTTGACAGCGACGAGGGCAAAAAGACCTTCTGGCACACGGCTTCCCACATTCTGGCGCAGGCTGTTAAAAGGCTTTACCCCAATGTTAAGCTTGCCATAGGTCCCGCTATCGACAACGGCTTTTATTATGATTTCGACACCGAAAAGGCGTTTACCGCCGATGACCTTGCGGCTCTTGAAGCGGAGATGAAAAAGATCGTCAAGGAAGATATTGCTATTGAGCAGTTCGGACTTCCCGCCGACGAGGCTAAGGCTATGCTTGAAAAAATGGGCGAACCCTACAAGGTTGAGCTTTGCGCCGAGCACGCAGGCAAGGGCGAGGACATCAGCTTCTACAGGCAGGGTGACTTTACCGACCTTTGCGCAGGTCCTCATCTTATGAGTACAGCCGCTGTAAAGGCTTTTAAGCTTACAGCCTGCACTGGCGCATACTGGCGGGGCGACGCCAAGGGCAAGCAGCTTTCCCGTGTTTACGGTACTGCGTACCCCAAGGCAAGTCAGCTTGAGGAACACCTCAAGGCCGCCGAGGAAGCCAAAAAGCGCGATCACAACAAGCTTGGACGTGAGCTTGAAT
>CAMWVO010000427.1 GCA_947177695.1 uncultured Clostridia bacterium | reverse complement strand
ATCCTGTTCCGGCAAAACCAGCTTATTCAATAGCAGCACAACGCTCGGCGCTGCCGCAAACGCGAACATTATCAGCCCTATCGCTAGCCAACGATGTTTTTTCAGACCCTCGGCGTTGTGAAACTTCACGAGCTTGCGCTCATTAGTGCCGTTTTTCCATGCCGCTGTAAACACCAGCGAAAAAAATATCGCAGTTCCGAGGACTATTGCCAAGGCGTTCGTTATCCATATATTCCCGAACATATGCACCGCCATCGTCATAAAAACGCACAGCACATTGCCGAAAATGATATATCCTATGCCCTTGAGCAGCAGCTTTCCGAATGATTCCGTTTTCATATTTTCGACCTCTTGTTTTTTTGTAATATTTCCGCGTTTTTCGCTCACACTAATTAAAAACGAAAGCGAGGAATTTATATGGCAAACTTCAAGAACAAGCAAAGCGCGGAGATCCTCAACAGCGTTTACCGCAACGCCCAGATGGCATACGAAGCCAGCGCCGACGTGCTCAAGCACTGTAAAAACAACACGCTTCGCCGCGAGATATCGGCGCAGAATGCGCGCTACAAAAACGTTGCGGGTCAGGCGCGGCAGGAGCTTGCACGGCGGGGCGAGGCGGCTCACGACGCTTCGCCTTACGTTAAAACAATGGCGAAAATGGGCATCGCCATGAAAACGGCAGCAAATCAGAGCAGCGCCAATCTTGCGCGGATAATGCTTCAGGGCACGACTATGGGGATAATCGATATGCAGCATACCATTAACCGCTCTCATGCCGCGGACAATCACATACGCAAAAGCGCGGAACGGCTTCTCGAACGCGAACAGAGCTTCTGCGAGAGCCTGAAGAGGTATCTGTGAACCGTCCGCTGCCCGAGCATATCCCATGTGATATCAAGGCGGGGCGCGGAAAATCTGCCCATTCTCCCGTAAGCTCCGCCGAAAATGTTCCGTCTGCCTGATCAGTCCTCGGCAGGAGGATTGACGACGTTTCCCTCTATGATATTCCGGAACACTGTATGTGCGCGGTCACGCTGTTCTGCGGCGTGTTTTTGATTTCCGGTCGCCGTCTCGAATTCGCACCGCAAAAAAATGTTGATCGAATCGGGACAAGTATCCCAGCGCGCGTCTTTGTGCAAATTTGTTGAATTGATGTGCAGCCCCGTTTTTTGATAAAGCTCGTCCTCCGGGAAGTACTCCGACAGATCCTCGAATATCTGAACGTCCAATGCATCCTCGTTCCCGTAGAGATATTCCCAGAAGCCCTCGTCACCGATAAACATCTGGCTCTCGCCCAGATACAGCTCGGAGGAAAACTTCATCGTCTGCGCGGAGGCGTATTCCGACGCCGCGTTGGGCATTGATAAGTCGATAAAGTTTATGCCGACCTTAACATATCCGTTGTTATCGAAGTCGGGGCAATACTTAGTAAGCGCTTCCTCAATGTCGTCATACCGCCAGATAAGCTCCGATTCGCCCGAGGTTGAAATTACCAGCACATACAGATCGTAAATTTTCCGTGTGGCGATCTGCACCGTAAGAAAAATCGCGATCGCCGCAAGAAATGCTCCTACCAAAATAAACGCCCTATTATGGTACACAAAGTTCCCGAATTTCGCCAAGCCGTGCAGTTCAGGAATTTTGGTGTAGCCCGTTTCGGGAATAAGCTCGCTTTCCTCAATAATCCCCTGCTTCATTTTCAGCAGTTCGATATATTCCTCGCGAGCCTTGCGCGCTCTTTCTTCTTCCTTTTTTGACATAGTACACCTCTAAGAAACGGCAGCCGGTCACGCGAAGCCAACGCTCTAAAAGGGCGCTGCATACGCATAACCGACTACCAAACCGATCTTGATGTTATACTTGCGGACGCATTGTCGGGAACAACAGCACGTCGCGAATGCTTGCGGAATCCGTCAGCAGCATTACCAATCTGTCGAAGCCGAAGCCAAGTCCGCCCGTTGGGGGAAGTCCGTACTCCAGCGCGGTGATGAAGTCCTCGTCCACCTGCGCGTCGTTTCCGCCCTGAGCGCGCTTTGCGGCTACCTGCTTTACGAAACGCTCCTTCTGGTCGAGCGGGTCGTTAAGCTCCGAGAACGCATTGCCGAATTCCATACCGTTTATGAAATACTCAAAGCGCTCCGTAAATGCCGGGAACTCGGGCTTTCTCTTAGCAAGCGGCGAGTTCTCCACGGGATAATCGTAGATCACCGTAGGCTGAATGAGCTTGTCCTCAACGAACGCTTCAAAGAACGCGATAAGAACATGACCCTTTGTGCTGTTCGCGTCCACGCCGTCCTCGACACCCTTTGCCTTTGCGCAGGCGCGAGCGTCCTCGTCGGTCGCCCATTCGTTGTAGTCTACTCCCGCGTACTTCTTGACCGCTTCGATCATAGTAAGGCGCTCCCACGGCTTTCCGACCGCGATCTCCTTGCCCTGATAAGTCACGGTGTCCGTGCCGCAGACGTTGAGCGTTACCGTTCTGTAAAGCTCCTCGATAAGATCCATCATATCAAAATAGTTGATGTACGCTTGATACATCTCTATCGTAGTGAATTCGGGATTGTGGGTGGAGTCCATACCCTCGTTGCGGAAAATTCTTCCAACCTCGTAAACCTTGTCAAAGCCGCCGACTATCAGCCGCTTTAAGTACAGCTCCGTTTCGATGCGCAGATACATATCTATATCAAGCGCATTGTGGTGCGTCTTGAACGGTCTCGCCGCCGCGCCGATCTCCAGCGGC
>CAMWVO010000426.1 GCA_947177695.1 uncultured Clostridia bacterium | reverse complement strand
ATACGGCAATCGCAACGATAGGCGGTTCTGCTGTGGGAATTGCGGCTACAAACAAAACCGCCGAAAAGCTTACATCGGACGCCTGCGCAAAGCTGGCGAGATTTGTCAGAACCTGCGACGCGTTCACTATTCCCGTACTTACCTATATTGATACCGAGGGTTTTGCAACCGACGCCTGCGTAAGAGACATGGCTAAGGTTTCCAACGCGTATGCTGAGGCTACTTCGCTTAAAGTTTCCGTTGTAAGCGGCAAGGCTTACGGTGCGGCTATGGCTGCTTTCGGAGCAGGCAACGCCGACGTTACTTATGCATATCCCGACGCGGTAATTTCTCCCATCGCTCCCGTGGCGGCGGTGGAATTCCTCTGGCACGACAAGCTTAAAGGCGCGGCAAATCTTGCTGAAGAAAGAAATAAGCTGGCTGCTCAGTACGCCGACGAAAATGCTTCTGCATTTGACGCTGCCGCAAAGGGCTGCGTTGACGGTATAATTTCCGCAGAGGAAGCTCGTGAAAAGATTCTTGCAGTCCTCGAACTTATGAGCGGCAAGAGAATGACCAAGCGTCTGCCTAAGAAGCACAGCAATATGCCTTTCTAAAAGGGTAAAATACAGAAAATTTGTAAAATTTTAATGAATGGTGGTATACAGTTATGAAAAGATTTAATATTACCGTAAACGGCAAGGCTTATGATGTTGCTGTTGAAGAAGTATCGGGAGGTTCTGCTCCTGTTGCTGCGGCTGCACCCGCCGCTCCTGCCGCTCCCGCGCCTGCTGCTGCTCCCGTTGCTGAGGGTACTGCTGTAAACGCTCCTATGCCCGGCACTATCCTTGATGTTAAGGTTTCCGTAGGCGATACCGTTGCGGAGGGTCAGGTACTTATGGTTCTCGAAGCTATGAAAATGGAGAACGATATCGTTGCTCCCAAAGCAGGAAAGGTTTCTGCGATCAGCGTAAAGAAAGGCGACGGCGTAAATTCCGGCGACGCTCTCGCTTACATTCAGTAATCTTACGAAAGGTTGATCAAAATGGCTAAGATAAAAGTTACCGAAACCGTCCTCCGTGACGCGCACCAGTCCCTTATCGCCACGAGAATGACTATGGACGAAATGCGTCCCATTCTTTCCACTATGGATAAGGTGGGCTTCTATTCAGCCGAGGTATGGGGCGGAGCTACCTTTGACTCCTGTCTCCGTTTCCTCAACGAGGATCCTTGGGAGAGACTCCGCATACTCCGCAAGGAAATGCCAAACACAAAGCTGCAGATGCTTTTCAGAGGTCAGAATATGCTGGGCTACCGTCACTATGCTGACGATGTTCTGGAATATTTTGTTCAGAAGTCCGTTGCAAACGGCATTGACATTATCCGTATTTTTGACGCTCTCAACGATATCAGAAACCTTAAGACCGCTATTTCCGCCGCCAAAAAAGAGGGGGCGCACGCTCAGGTCGCTATCTCCTATACGCTGGGAGATGTGTTCACCACCGAGTATTATGTGAACTATTGCAAGCAGATCGAAGCCGAGGGCGCGGATTCTATCTGTATCAAGGATATGGCTGCTCTGCTTACTCCCTACAGAACTGCGGAACTTGTTAAGGCTATCAAGGCTGCTGTTAAGATTCCCGTACAGCTTCACACTCACTACACCTCCGGACTGGCTTCAATGTGTCTGCTGAAAGGCATTGAAAACGGCGCGGACATGATCGACACCGCTATGTCTCCTATGGCTTTGGGTACTTCCCACGCGCCTACCGAGTCTATGGTTGCGGCTTTGCAGGGTACAGAGTACGATACAGGTCTTGATCTTGTTCTGCTCACAGAGATACGCGATTACTTTATGAAGCTTCGCAAGAAGTACATTGACAACGGTCAGCTTGACCCCAAAATGCTTGCTGTTGACGCTAATGCGCTTATCTATCAGGTTCCCGGAGGAATGCTGTCAAATCTGCTTTCGCAGCTTAAACAGGCAGGAAAAGAAGATAAGTTTACCGACGTTCTTAAGGAAGTTCCGAACGTTCGTAAGGACTCCGGATATCCTCCGCTTGTTACGCCTACGTCACAAATCGTTGGTACACAGGCTGTATTCAACGTTATCAACGGCGAACGCTACAAGACAGTTACCAAGGAATTCAAGGCTCTTGTTAAGGGCGAGTACGGAAAAACTCCTGCCCCCATTGACCCTGAATTCAGCAAGAAGATACTCAAGGGTGAGGAGGCTATCACTTGCCGTCCCGCAGACCTGCTGCAGCCCGAGCTTGAAAAGCTTAAAGAAGAAGCTTCCGAGTGGGTAGAGCAGGAGGAGGACGTACTCAGCTACGCAATGTTCCCGCAGGTTGCGCCTAAGTTCTTTGCAAAGAGACGTGATGCAAAATACGGCGTAGACAGCGCTCATGCCGACGCAGAGAACAAGGTTCACCCTGTAGTCTAAATAATAACAAACGGGAGATATCCCGCCGAAAAGAGCCGTTTTGCGGCTCTTTTTGTTTTCTGACATTAAGTGGAAATGATTTGACTTTGAAAGACGGAGTATATCTGCGCTTTTTCCTCTTTTTGTAATAATAATAATTTCTAATCTGCCTATAGACAAAATGTCTATAGGCAGAGCCGCCTGAAAGGCGAAAGTCAAAACCTACGGTTTTGACAAAATTAATATTGACTGCTTTCTTTAGACAGCTTCGCCGCCATCGCCGTGCTGTGCACAGCGAAATCAACATATGGACAAAGTCTATATGTTGATAAAGAAATAGTAT
>CAMWVO010000425.1 GCA_947177695.1 uncultured Clostridia bacterium | reverse complement strand
TTTCCCGACAGACCCATTTTTTCCAGCAGCTCGGCGGCTTTTTTTTCGGCTTCCTGACGCGGCATTTTCAACACGCACATCGGAGCCTCGGTAATATTCCTCATCACGCTCATGTGAGGGAACAGATTAAAATTCTGGAAAACAAGCCCTATCTTCAGGCGTATCGCCCTCAGCGTTTCCGCGGGAGCGTAAACGGGCTTGCCGTTTTTGTAGTCCTCTATAAGCTCCATGCCGCAAACGCTCACCGTGCCTCCGCTTGCCTTTTCAAGCTGGTTCACGCACCTGAGCAGCGTGGACTTTCCGCTTCCCGACGGACCGATTATCGCCGCCACACAGCCCTTTTCCACATCGAATGATATATCCTTGAGAACCTCCAGTCCGCCGAAGCTTTTGGATAGATTCCGCACTTCAAGTACAGCCATTTTGTATTCCTCCCGGTTTGTATGGGCGGATACCGTATCCGCCGGAAAATAATGCTTCGGACACTTGCGGAATGCCGAATATTATTTGTAGTAATCCAGCTTTTTCTCTATTGCCGAGAAAAGCATTGTCAGCAGAGCGTTCATTACAAAATAGAAAATTCCCGCGATAAAAAGAGGGGTAAGATTGCTGTATGTGACCATCTGCTCCCTTGCCTTGCGGAAAATCTCCGCGTAAGCTATCGCCGACGCCAGGGACGTGTCCTTGACCAGCGTGATGACCTCGTTTGAGCTGGCGGGAACTATCCTTTTCACCACCTGCGGCAGGATAACCCTGAAAAAGGTCTGGGTCTTTGTCAGACCGAGAGCCGCCGCGGCTTCGTACTGTCCTTTCGGAATGGACTCTATTCCGCCGCGGAATATTTCAGCAAAATAGGCGGCGTAGTTCAGCGCGAACGCCGTTATCAGCGCGGTGAACTGGTAGCCTTCGCTTCTGGTGTCCACCCCTGCGAAAAGGTTTTGCAGGAACGGCGAATTTGACACTTTCAGCATCGGTATGGCGTAGTAGATAGTTATTATCTGGAGCATGAGCGGAGTGCCGCGCATAATAAGTATGTACACATTTATAAGCCATGCCAGCGGCTTGAAACGGCATTTTTTCAGCAGCGCCACCACCATTCCCAGCGGTATGGAAAAGATAAGCGTAAATCCGAAAATTTTAAGCGTAGGCAGAAGATACCGGGCTATGACGCCGGTACACTGCAAAATATCCTCACGGCTCAAAAGATCACCTCATTGTTTAACGTTTCGCTGTCCGCGCGCCCGTTCCGCGCTTTATTCTGACAGCATGATACTGTATCATTATACAGCAGTTTCGCAAAAATAGCAATAGTTCGGGCTGAATTTGACTGTAAACAATCTTTTAATTATTTCGCACGGCTGCTGTACAGCTGCAAAAAAAGGAAGTTTTTACTTGACACACGCTTCGTAAAGTGATATAATTATAGTGGAATACCGCATACATAATTTGTACAGTCCTTGCTTTTATGCGGCATAAAACCGACTGAATACTTTACCGAAGCCCATCGCAGCGTCACGGACAGACTTTCGCGAAGCTTCGGATAACACTTTTTTTAAATCTGATAATGGGGGAATTACTGTGAAGTCCATAGGCAAAAAAATCGTTTTTACCGTTGTTGCTCTGATTCTTGTTTCCTTGCTTTTGCTGGGAGTGATTGCCAGCACGCTCAACTATAAGTCTACTGTGGAAATGGTGGAGCTGAATTTTGATGAAATATCCGATGTGTCAGCCGACCGCATTTCCTGGGAGCTTCAGGCTTATACCAATATCGCCATGGAAATGGGTACGATGAACGAGCTTTCCGATCCGAACGTTTCTACGGAGGAAAAGCTTTCATATCTCCAGAACCGCACCGACCGCTACGGTCTGCAAAGATGCAACCTTGTGGACATAAACGGCGACGGTATCGACGGCAACAACTACACCGACCGCGCGTATTTCCAGAATGCGCTCAAGGGTCATACCTATATATCCTCCCCGCTGATTTCAAAGGTAACGGGAAAGATCACTGTAATCGTTGCGGCTCCCCTCTGGAAAGACGGCATTTCGGGCGGAGAATCCGTTGGCTGCGTCTATATAGTTCCCAATGAGGAATTTCTCAACGACATTGTCCGCGATGTAAACGTCAGCGAAAACGGCGCCGCCTATATAATCGACAAAACCGGCGCGACCATTGCAGACGTCACGGGCAGCGCAGTTAAAGACGGCGAAAACATCAGCGAACTGGCAAAGGATACAGCAAATGCCGACAGGGGCTACGGCGATCTGGCTGTGATACATAAATCAATGCTCAGCGGCAATTCCGGCTTTGACCGCTACAAGCTGGACGGTGAGGATTACTTTATCGGCTACAGCCCCATAAGCGGCACGGACGGCTGGGCGCTTGCGGTCTTTGCTCCGTCGGACGATTTCCTGGACGATACTTTAAGCGGAATTATCGCTACAATAATTGTGATAGTGGTTTCCTTTGCAATATCGGCTGCCGTCTCCGTAAGGCTCGGAGTCGGCATAGGCAAGTCTATCCGCCTTTGCACCGAAAGAATGGAGACCCTTGCTCACGGCGATCTGAAAAGCAGTGTTCCTCAGCTCAATTATAACGACGAAAGAGGCAGACTTTCTCAGGCTGCCACGGCTATGGTCAAAAATCTCAGCGATATTATCGATGATATCGGACGCATACTCAGCGCGATGTCCAACGGCGATCTTAGCGTCAATACGGATTTAGGCAAGGAACTTTACATAGGCGACTAC
>CAMWVO010000424.1 GCA_947177695.1 uncultured Clostridia bacterium | reverse complement strand
CGGGCGAAACTTTTCCATAGGCGGCTTCGCCGCCTGAGCGTCCCGACAGTTAGTCTTATAAATCAAAATTTATAAACGTAAAATTGATTTCCTTATGAGATAAAACAGCACTTGAAATGACCTCCCGAATGTGATATAATGTTAATATTAAATCGAATCGCAAATTTATCTTATGGGAGGCTGCTGTATATGAAAATCGTTATCATCGGAGGAGTTGCCGCAGGTACAAAGGCGGCGGCTAAGATCAAGCGCGAGGATCGCTCCGCGCAGGTGGAGGTCTACACTAAAAGCCGCGATATTTCCTACGCGGGCTGCGGACTGCCTTACTATGTCGGCGGTGAGATCGAAAGCCGCGAGGAGCTTATCGTAAATACTCCCGCAAAGTTTTCCGCGCTGACGGGCGTTGACGTTTTCAACGGACAGGAGGCAGTCTCCGTTGATACAAAAGCCAAAACGGTAAAGCTCCGCTCCGTTTCCGACAGTTCTCAGCAGGACGTCTCATACGATAAGCTGATAATCGCAACGGGAGCGTCTCCCATTATCCCGAAAATTGACGGTACGGGTCTGAACGGCGTGTTTACTGTGCGCACTCCCGACGACGCTATTGCTGTCAGGGACTACATAGAAAAGAACAATTGCAGGAAAGCGGTGGTTGCAGGCGCAGGCTTTATCGGCATGGAAATGGCTGAAAACCTTATGTTACAGGGACTTTCCGTTACCGTTATCGATATGACATCACAGATTCTGCCCAACGTCCTCGACCCCGAAATGGCGGGATATGCGGCAAAGCACCTCCGCAAAAAAGGCATGAAGATAATGACGGGAACGTCGCTTCTATCAATAAAAGGCAACGACAAAGCCGAAGCTGCCGTTACAAGCGTGGGAGAGCTTCCTGCCGAGGCAGTTATACTAAGTATCGGAATACGTCCCGCAACGGCGTTTCTTGACGGAAGCGGCATTGAGCTGATAAACGGCGCGGTTGCCGTGGACGAGTATCAGCGTACCAATGTGGAGGACGTTTACGCCGCGGGAGACTGCGCAGTCGTAAAAAATCTTGTCACGGGTCAGAGGCAGTGGTCTGCAATGGGTTCTACCGCAAACATCACGGGAAGATGCCTCGCGAAAACCCTTACGGGAACGCAGACCTCCTATGCGGGCTGTTTGGGTACGGGCGTTGCAAAGCTTGCGGACGACCTTAACGCGGGACGCACAGGCTTGTCCGAGGAGCAGGCGAAAGCGGCTGGCTATGATATTGCCACCGTTGTTTGCGTTACCGACGACAAGGCGCACTATTATCCCGATTCGGACACCTTTACCACAAAGCTTATTGCCGACAAGTCCACCGGAAAGCTTCTGGGTATGCAGGTTCTGGGCGGGGGAGCGGTCGATAAAGTGACCGACATTGCCGCGGTTGGAATTTCCGCGGGACTTACCCTCAGCGATTTCGATACTATGGACTTGGCGTATGCGCCGCCGTTCTCCACGGCTATCCACCCGTTTGTACAGGCTTGCTACATTCTTGAAAATAAGATAAGCGGAGCGTTTGAGACCTTTACTCCCGCCGAGTACGCTGCGGGAGCGGCAAAGGGCTACCGCGTTCTGGACGTTCAGCCCGAACCTAAGATTTTCGGCGCGGAATGGATAGACCTTGGCAAGGTGAACGGCGAGATCGACGGCATTGCAAAGGACGAAAAGCTTCTGCTTATCTGTGCAAAGGGCAAGAGAGGATATTTCCTGCAAAACAGGCTGAAGCATTTTGGATACACAAATACAAGGGTTCTTGAGGGCGGAGAATTTTTCAACACCGTAAAGATAGAGAACGCGGGCGGTATACTTTCCGCGGCGGAAATAAAGCGTGTAAAGGCTTTGGGCTGCTTGCAGGATAAGCGTTATCCCGACGTGTTCAACGTACGTGTTATCACGAAAAACGGCAAGATGACCGCCGAGGAGCAGCGCGTTATCGCCGAGGCGGCAGACCGCTTCGGAAGCGGCGAGGTGACCTTTACGACCCGTCTCACTCTGGAAATCCAGGGCGTCAAGTATGAAAATATTGAAGCTGTTATTGATTTTCTCGGCGAGCATGATTTGCTCACGGGCGGTACTGGTTCACTGGTGCGTCCCGTTGTGTCCTGCAAGGGAACGACCTGTCAGTACGGTCTTATCGACACGTTCGGTCTCAGCGAAAAAATACACGAGCGTTTCTATCTCGGTTATCACGACATTACACTGCCCCATAAGTTCAAGATCGCGGTGGGAGGCTGTCCCAACAACTGCGTAAAGCCCAACCTTAACGACCTTGGAATAATCGGTCAGCGCGTACCCGTTATCCAGTCGGACAAATGCCGCGGCTGCGGAAAATGTCAGGTTGAAATGTCCTGTCCCATCAAGGCGGCAAAGGTGGTGGACGGCAAGATCGTCATGACCGAGGACTGCAACAACTGCGGTCGCTGCCGTGAGAAGTGTCCTTTCGGAGCGGTTCCCGAATACACCGACTGCTATAAAGTCTACATCGGCGGCAGATGGGGCAAGAAGGTCGCTAACGGCAAGGCTCTCGAAAAGCTGTTCACCTCCGAGGACGAGGTTATGGAGCTTGTGGAAAGAGCGATACTCTTCTTCCGCGACGAGGGTCTCAGCGGCGAACGCTTTGCGGACACAATCGAACGTCTCGGCTTCGGGTACGTACAGGATAAGCTTCTGAACGACAAGATAGACAAGAGCGCGGTACTCAAAAAGACCGTCAAGGGCGGTGCGACCTGCTGATGAAAAGGCTTTTTGC
>CAMWVO010000423.1 GCA_947177695.1 uncultured Clostridia bacterium | reverse complement strand
CCGGCCTAGGTCATGTAGCGAGGTCTCGTGGGCTCTGAGATGTGTATTAGAGAGAGCAGGTCTACAGCCTTGCAAACCACGGTTTTGCCCGCGATAACGAGTTCGAGCTTGCTTCCTCCGACGGCAGCAGCGCGGAATTTCTGCTTAAATCAAGCGCAGAGACCTTAAAGCTGTACCCCTTTGACTTTGAACTGCGTATCCGCTACGAACTGTCGGGAAACAAGCTTGACGTGTCCTACAGCGTGAAAAATACCGACAAAAAGGATATGTACTTCTTTATCGGCGGACACCCCGCATTCAACGTACCTATGGGCGGCGAGGACTTCAACGACTACTATGTTGAATACGAAAAGTCCGAAACGATAATTCAGGAATTTAAGGGCAAGACCACGGTAATTGCTGACAACACTGCGAAAGTCCCTCTCAGCCATGAGCTTTTTGCAAACGACGTTTTTATGAAGGACGCGCCTCAGTCCTCATGGATAGCACTTGTCAGCGAAAAGTCGGGACGGAAAATCAAGCTGAACTACGACCCCAATGGCTGTATTGCGGTATTGTCGTCATATTTTGAGGACAAAGCCGTTACCGAACAGGCGAAGTTTGTCAGCCTCGAACCTTGGAGCAGCGTTCCCGTTTACTGCGACAAGGAGGAGGACATAACGAAAATGTCCCACGCCATAAAGCTTTCCCCCGACAAAGAGTACGTTTTTGAGTACTCCATTGAAGTGGGTCAGTAACGGAGGAACACAAAAATGTACGAGCTTGAACAGGTGGGAGCAAAAAGCTACTATATAAACTGTCCCGCGAAAATAGGTCTTTTTGGTGACGGCGAAAACGGCGTGTACCTTATCGACAGCGGAAACGACAAGGACGCGGGGCGCAAAGTCCGTCAGATACTGGACAAAAACGGCTGGCAGCTCAAAGCGATACTGAACACCCATTCCAACGCCGACCACATCGGCGGAAACAAATATCTGCAAGGTCAGACGGGCTGCAAGATCTACGCCCGCGGTATTGAGCGTGACTTTACCGAACACCCTATACTGGAGCCGTCCTTTCTCTACGGCGGATATCCCTGCAAAGACCTGCGGCACAAGTTTCTGCTTGCGCAGGAAAGTACAGCAGAATACCTTGATGAAAGCGTTCTCCCAGACGGTATGGAGATGATACCGCTCCCGGGACACTTTTTCGACATGGTGGGCTTCCGTACTGCGGACAACGTTGTTTTCCTTGCGGACTGCCTGTCCTCGGCGGAGACACTTGAAAAGTACAAGATCGGTTTTATTTATGACGTTGAGGGATACCTGAAAACTCTTGAAGCCGTTGAAAAAATGCAGGCGGCAATGTTCGTCCCCGCACACGCGGAGGCAACGGACAATATTGCTCCCCTTGCGCGGCTGAACATTGAAAAGGTCATGGAAATTGCCGAAAAGATAACGGAGCTTTGCTGCGAACCGCTGTCCTTTGAGGATATTCTCAAAAGGCTTTTTGACGACTATGAACTGAAAATGAATTTCGAGCAGTACGTCCTTGTGGGAAGCACTGTGCGGTCGTATCTGTCATGGCTCAAGGACAATGGAAAACTGTCCGCAGAGTTTGACGAAAACAGGCTTCTGTGGAAACGTGTCTGACCTAAATAAAGTATTTTTTCCGAAAATTTGCACATACTAATCCAAACTTATCCGAAAGGGATGTGCAAAATGGAAAAAATTGCATTCTTTGATACAAAGCAGTACGACAAAGTATGGTTCAACAAGCTGAACACAAATTACGACATAAAGTATATACGCTACAAGCTTACGCCCGACACGGCTTCGGCGGCGCGTGGCTGCAAGGCGGCGGTGGCGTTCGTGAACGATACAATTACCGCCGAGACTATCGACGAGCTTTGCGCGGTGGGCGTAAAAATTCTCGCAATGCGCTGTTCGGGCTACAACAACGTTGACTTGAAATATGCCAAGGACAAGCTTCATGTGGTGCGGGTACCCACCTATTCGCCCTATGCCGTTGCGGAGCATACAATGGCTCTGCTGCTGACCCTTAACAGAAAGATACACAAGGCGTTTATCAGGACGCGCGACTTTAATTTCAGCCTTAACGGTCTGACTGGCTTCGACCTTTACGGCAAGACTGCTGGCGTTATCGGCACGGGACAGATCGGCAGGATATTCATTGATATATGCAAGGGCTTCGGCATGAAAGTCATTGCCTACGACCCTTACCCCGCCGAGGGACATGATATCGAGTACGTTGATCTTGACAAGCTTTTTGCTGAGAGCGACATAATCTCCCTACACTGTCCGCTGACCGACTCCACAAAATATATTATCAACGAGGCGGGCATAGCCAAAATGAAAGACGGCGCGGTGATACTGAACACCTCCCGCGGACAGCTTATCGACACCGACGCGCTTTTGCAGGCGTTAAAGGACAAAAAGCTGGGCGGCGCGTGTCTCGACGTTTACGAGGACGAAAACGCCATCTTTTTCGAGGACTATTCCAGTACCGTTGTAAACGACGACGTTTTAGCTTTGCTGCTGTCCCTGCCCAACGTTATTGTGACCTCCCATCAGGCGTTTCTCACTAACGAGGCGTTACAGAAAATTGCCGAGGTAACGCTGTTCAACCTTGACCAGTTCTTCAAGGGAGAAGCCCTGAAAAATGCGGTCGTGTACCAAGAATAAATAAACCGCCGTTTCGGTTAGACGAATAGTGATACAGCTGTATCTTATACACAAAAGACGCTGCCGCCGATCATACGCCTGTAGATCTCGGT
>CAMWVO010000422.1 GCA_947177695.1 uncultured Clostridia bacterium | reverse complement strand
CAAAGGGCTCTGCCCTTTGGAAACTCGCAGCCTTGAAAGGCTGGCGAACTTTTTTAAGTCGGCGGCTTCGCCGCCTGAGCGTGACGACAGTTCGTCCGCTAAATCAAAATTCATACTTTTTCTGCAAATTAAAAGACAGTCCATAACGGACTGTCTTTTAAATGCAATAATTGCGCGGGTTTGTTTGTCTCAGACGATATTTGCGCCATCAACGGAAAGGATAGTTCCCGAAACATAGCTTGCCATATCGCTTGCAAGGAACAGGAAGCAGCTTGCAACCTCTTCGGGTTCGCCAACTCTGCCAAGAGGGATAGGCGCGGAAACACGTGCTACCATTTCTTCGGGAAGCGCGGCTACCATATCTGTGCGGGTAACTCCCGGAGCGACTGCGTTTACCCTGATGTTGTACTTGCCAAGCTCGCGTGCAAGGCTCTTTGTAAGACCGTTTACCGCAAACTTTGAAGCGGGATAGCCAACCCCGCTGGGCTGACCGTTAAGGCTTACCATGGAGCTTGTGTTGATTATCGAACCTCCGCCCGCTTCTTTAAGATAAGGTACTGCTGCCTTGCAGCCGTTGAATACTGCGGTAACGTTCAGATCCATGATTTTCTTGAAAGCGTCGGGATCGTATGCTTCAATAGGCTCACGGGCGGAAATCCCCGCATTGTTTATGAGAATGTCGATCTTTCCGAAAGCGTCCTTGACCTGCGCGAAAGCCTTTTCGACTGCGCCGTAGTCGGACAGATCGGGATACATACCGATGACCTCGTAAGACGGATCGGCAGCCTTGAGCTTTTCCAGAGCGGCGTCAACGGTCTCCTTTCTCGAACCGAGAACCGCAACCTTTGCTCCGTTTTTGAGGAACATTTCCGCAGTCGAGAAACCTATTCCCCGCGTACCGCCTGTGATAACAGCAACCTTACCTTTAAGCATGACTAAAACTCCTTTGCAATTTTTTGTCCGACCCCACGGTCGGGTAATTAATTACAGTATAACTGTTTGTTACAAATTTGTCAAGGTTTTGTTCGGGACAAATAAAAATTCTGCCGTAAACGTTGCTTATTTCTGCAAAATAAGGTATAATATAGTTGCAAATAAATTTTCCGAAAGGCAGGATTTTTATGAAAGACGGATTTATAAGGGTTGCCGCGGCAACTCCAGATATAAAGGTTGCGGACTGCGACTATAACGCGGACAGGATAATCGAGCTTATCAATCAGGCTAACGCTGAGGACGCTTCCATCGTTGTGTTCCCCGAGCTTTGCATTACGGGCTATACCTGCGGTGATCTGTTCCTGCAAAAGGTCTTGCTGGACGGCGCAAAAAAGGCTCTTGTTAAAATCGTGGAACGGACTGCCTATAACGACCTGATCGCTTTTGTGGGACTTCCCTTTGAGGTGGACGGCAAGCTGTACAACTGCGCAGCAGCTTTGTGCAGGGGAGAAATTTTGGGTCTTGTTCCCAAAACTAATATTCCCGCATACTCCGAATTTTACGAGGCACGTCATTTTACTCCATGGCAGGGGGGCGTTCTGAATGTTTATTTTTCGGATACATGGTTTCCTTTCGGCGATATTATTTTCAAATGCGAGAATGTTCCGGAGCTTGCTGTGGGCGTTGAGATATGCGAGGATTTGTGGGTACCCGAACCGCCGTCGGGCGAACTTGCTTGTCGCGGAGCGACAATCATATGCAATCTTTCCGCTTCGGACGAAATAATCGGCAAGGGCGAGTACCGCGAACAGCTTGTAAAAAGCCAGTCCGCAAGACTTGTATGCGGCTACATTTATGCGGACGCGGGAATGGGCGAGTCCACCCAAGATTTAATTTTCAGCGGACACAACCTTATTGCCGAAAACGGAGCTATAGTCGGTGAAAGCAGGAAATTCACAACGGGTCTGACCTTTGGAGAAATTGACCTGCACCGTCTTACCGCAGAACGTAAACGTATGAACACGTTTACTGTTAACAGTGTGGAAAGAAAAGTTGAACGTGAATATTATAACGTTAAACCCAAAAATCTCGAACTGAAACGCCGTTTCCCGCCCATGCCATTTGTGCCCACGGACAGGGACGACCTTAACAGCCGCTGCGAGGAGATACTCACAATGCAGGCGACGGGTCTTGCAACACGGCTTCGTCACATCGGCTGCAAGACTGCGGTTATCGGTCTTTCGGGAGGACTGGACAGCACTCTCGCTCTGATAGTTGCCGTTCACGCCTTTGATATGCTGGGACTTGACCGCAAGGGGATACTGACCGTTACAATGCCCTGCTTCGGCACCACAAACCGTACCAAAAGCAACGCCCTCAGTCTTGCGGAAGCGTATGGCGTTGAGCTGAAAGAGGTAAACATAACCGCCGCCGTCCGTCAGCATTTTGCCGATATCGGACAGAGCGAAAGCGTTACCGACGTGACCTTTGAAAACGGTCAGGCGCGGGAGCGGACGCAGGTGCTTATGGATATTGCCAACCAAAAGGGCGGCATTGTTATCGGTACGGGAGACCTGTCCGAGCTTGCGCTTGGGTGGGCTACCTACAACGGAGACCATATGTCAATGTACGGCGTAAACGCGTCCGTGCCGAAAACGCTGGTGCGGCACTTGGTTGCATATGAAAGCAGGAATACCGATAACAAGCGGCTCTCCGAGGTTCTGGACGACGTTCTGGCAACGCCTGTTTCCCCCGAGCTTCTGCCGCCCACAGAGGGGGAGATATCCCAGAAAACCGAGGATATCGTGGGTCCCTACGAGCTGCACGACTTTTTCCTGTACTATATGG
>CAMWVO010000421.1 GCA_947177695.1 uncultured Clostridia bacterium | reverse complement strand
CGTAAGCTATGAACAAAAAAGAGGTAGCGGACATAAAAAAGAATTTCACCGACAGCAGCGGATTTTTCACACTTAATCACATTCAGACCGCCTACGTTGACCCGCAGAAAAATATCCTCTGCAAGGAGAACAAGCTGTACTCACTTATTCCCGAGGACGAGGGCGCGGTCATGATGGAATCCCTGAAAAAGATACTGGGGGGACGTCTTGGCAAGAACCTTACCGAGTACGGCTTTCCCAACGAGGAATACGCCGAGGACGGCGCTCAAAGCGACCTTTACGCCGCCGTCAAAGGCAAGCTTGAGGACGAAGTATCCTGCGACAAGCTACTGACAAGGATAATCAACAATATGGAGTACGAAATGGCGTACACCGTTATGATAGGATACTGCTCCTACAGCATTATGACAAAGGACCGGAACGACGAAAGCTACGATGACGCTGCGGAGGAATACAACTTTATCGCGGCGGCGATATGTCCCGTAAGCACGGGGGACGACGGACTTATCTTCGACAGGGAGAAAAACGCTATCGTGAAAAAAGCCAACACTGACCTGATAGTGAGCCGCGCTCCCACGGACGGCTTTTTCTATCCCGTTTTCAGCGACAGAAGTCCCGACGTGAACAGGGTAATGTACTATACAAAAACTCCCAAGAAGCCAAATATTTCCGTTATTGAGGACGTTCTCGGCTGCAATTTCGTAATGACCTGCCAGAGCGAAAAGGAGACCTTTCAGCAGGTGCTTACCGACGTGGTGGGGGATGAGCTTAGCTACACGGTCATCACGCAGGTGAACGAGGCTTTGCGGGACATTGTGAACAATTCCAAAAACGAAACGGAAATGCCTCTTATTGACGACAACAAGCTCCACGGCATACTTTTCGACGCGGGCGTAAGCAGCGAAAAGCTGGACGCTCTCCCCGCCGTTTTCAAGGAAAAGGTAGGCGACGCGGACGGTCTTACCGCGGAAAATCTTATCGAGAACAAGACCGTACTTGAGACCGCTGAGATAACCATAAACATCAGCCGCGACGCTACCGACAAGGTGCGTACAAGCGTTATCGGAGGCAGGCGTTGTCTTGTCATCGACCTTGACGACCCCAGCATTTCCATAAACGGTCTGGTCACGGACGTTACATAAACCAAACCAGAATTTCCTTAAAATATTTTTTTCCGTATTTTTTCCGGAACGGGTCTATATAAACAGAAAAATAATCGTTTTTCTTCCATGTTGTTTCTGTGAACAGCTCGCATATATTATGCACCGCGTCGCTGAAATCGTTTGTCATGCGAAAATCCTCGCTGTCAAGCATTTCAAGCGCGGTCTTTATTGCGTACCAAAGTACAAGCTTTTCGTCTTCGTTGCCGAATTTTTCAATGTACGGCAGGATACGCTTAAAATCGTCAGTTATGGTATTTATTTCGCTTTTGTCGTTATCCGTGCATCTGTATGTAAGAAATCTGAGCCTGACAAAATTATCTGTTATTTTTTGGTATATGTAGCTTTCCATCATAAGTATGCGCCTCCGAATTTATCATAACATAAAATTTATCTGCTTGCAACTTATTATGCTTTACTTTTGCATAAATTTATGGTATAATACCATTTTTAAAGGACACATTCAGTCCCTTCACAGTTTATTCTTAAACCTCTTAAAGGAGTTTTGCTATGACTGACACAATAATGAAAAAATTCGACTGCATTGAAAATATGATAGGACGTACCCCTTTGGTGGAAATATTCCTGACCTACAAGGGCAAGCCGCGAAAAGTCTACGCCAAGGCGGAGTACCTTAATCTCACGGGCAGCATCAAGGACAGAGTGGCTTTCCACATAATGAAAAAGGCATACAGCGCGGGAACGCTGAAAGAGGGCGACATTGTTGCCGAGGCTACAAGCGGAAACACGGGAATTGCCTTTTCCGCAATGAGCAGCTATCTGGGACATAAGGCTGTTATCTTCATGCCCGACTGGATGAGCCGCGAGCGTATCAATCTTATGAAAAGCTTCGGCGCAGAGGTACGGCTCGTATCACGCGAGGAGGGCGGATTTCTCGGCTCAATAAAAATGACCGAGGAGCTTGCCGCAAAGGGCGGGGTTTTCCTGCCGGGACAGTTTTCCAACGAGGACAACTGCGAAGCGCATTTTCTTTCCACGGGAGCGGAGATAGTTCGTCAGCTTGCTTCCATAGGACGCAAAGCCGACGCTTTCGTTGCGGGAGTAGGCACGGGCGGAACGGTCATGGGCGTGGGCAGACGGCTCAGGCAGGAAAATCCCGACTGCAAGATTTATCCTCTCGAACCCCTTAATTCGCCTACGCTGTCCACGGGCTGCAAGGTGGGAAATCACCGTATACAGGGCATTTCCGACGAGTTTATCCCTCCGATAATGAAGCTTGACGAGTGCGACGAGGTGGTATCCGTGGACGATATCGACTCCATCATTATGGCGCAGAGGCTGTCCCGCGAGTTCGGCATAGGCGTAGGTATTTCTTCGGGAGCAAACCTTCTGGGTGCGGTGATAGCAGGAAACCGTCTCGGTGACGATTCCGCCGTTGCCACGGTTTTTGCGGACGATAACAAAAAGTATCTCTCCACCGATTATTCGGAGAGCTTCACTCCCGCTCCCGACAGTCTGAGCAGGGACATTGAGCTTGTGGGTGTAAGAGCGATCGTATAGCTTAAAATAAAAATGCGGAGAAGCGTTCGGCGCTTCTCCGCATTTGAGTTTGTCGGAAAAGTATAAATTTTGATTTAGCGCACTAACTGTCTGAACGCTCAGGCGGCGAAG
>CAMWVO010000420.1 GCA_947177695.1 uncultured Clostridia bacterium | reverse complement strand
GGTCGCGGAGGTCATGACAAAGCTTGCCAACTGTCCCACAGTGGTTTTTGACCGCGACCATGTTGTTGCAGTCGCGGGCGTGCAGAAAAAGGAGTTCAGTGAAAGACGCGTCTCGCAGGCGCTGGAGGAGTACCTCGAAAGCCGCAAGAACTATCTTTACACATCTCATAACGACGCAAAGGTCTTTCCCGTTGAGGGCATCGACCGTCCCGCAATAGCCTGCTCGCCGATCATGGCTTCGGGCGACGTTACGGGTGCAGTCGCATTTCTTGCCCCCAACAACGACGCTGTGGCAAGCGAGGTACAGCAGAACCTTATTCAGGCTGCGGCTCAGTTTCTGGGCAAGCAGATCGAAGAGTAACAAATCAAAAAACCGGCTGTCCGCCATAAGGACAACCGGTTTTTGTTTTATTTTCTTCTCGACGGACTTCTGCGCTTGTTGTCGATAACGCGTTTAAGCTCTCCCATACGCTCGTCGGAGCTTTGCTTGAACTTGTTCAGCATATCCTCAAACGCCGCTTCCGGTGTCTGGGGGACTTTTTCCTGCTGCGGCTGCTGCTTAGCATTGTCGGGACGTCTCTGTCCGCCGCCGCGTTTAAAGTCCTTCTGTCTCGGAGGAGCGTCTGTTGCCTTTTTGATAGACAGCGATATCTTTCCCTCGTCGCTTACCGACAAGACCTTTACCTTAACGGTCTGACCCTCGGTAAGATGATCCTTGATCTCGCTTACAAAGGTGTTTGCCACCTCGCTGATATGTACCATTCCTGTAGTGCCCGGCTCGATCTCCACGAACGCGCCGAATTTTGTAATACCTGTAACCTTTCCCTCGTAAATTTTTCCTACATCCAACTGCATAAAAAACTTTTAAATCCTCTCGTTTGAATATTTATTTGACTGTATTACCCCAAAAGGGGACAGTATCCCGGTTATGTAAGGAATGCCGCCTCAGGCAGTGCGGCTATTTTCCCGCGGTATCGTAAAATCTGCGTTCATTCGGATAAGCATAGCCCAGCACCTCAACCGCGTAGCGTTCCATAAACGCACGCTCGTCCTCCTCGGAGAGTATGCTCAGGTACTCCGCATTCTGCTCCTCCAGCTTTTCGGCTTTTTCAGCAAGAGCGTTAAGCTCCTGTTTTTTCTCCGCGATCTCAGCCTGAGTCATGATGATGGAGGTAATGCAGTACATAACGAAAACGAAGCTTGTGACGGTAACGACAAACCTCATCAGCGGACTTGCCTGTTTTTGTTTGCTGAGACGTTTTTTTCTCATAGCGCGGGCATTTTTCCTGATTTTTTCGGCTTTGCGCGATTCAGCCTCGTTCACCTCTGTCACCTCCGACCTTCCGTTTGATTACAGACGAACCCAATTTAGCATACTTATTATACACCAAACTGATGGTTTTTGGCAAGAGTTTTTTAGTACTTCTTTCAGTTTTTCGCGATTTTTTATAAATTCGTACAAAAAAAAGGCTTACTTTTTGACAAAAATTTTTTAATATTTTTACGATTGGTTCAAATAAAAGGGAATATACTTTGCGTAAAGTCCGCCGTACCGTCTCCGCTATACGTCTGAGAGTTCCCACAATAAGGTTTCCGACGGTCACGATGTAGAGTGCAAAGCCTATCAGCGAACCGAAAAACATAAAGAACCGCAGGCTTCCGCCGCACACCGCAGTAGAGTAGCAGAACATACAGAAGCCGTATATCAGCCAGAAAAGCACGTCCTGAACCGCCGCAGACCTGCTTTTCGCCGCGGGTGGGAAAAGAATCCTGAACACGCGGAAAATGTCGTACACAACGCCCAAAGCCGCGCCAAGGACTACCGACAGCAGAAAAAACGCTGTCTGCTGGGATACGGAAAAAAAGGTCTCTATCTGCAAAAGCTCACCTCGCTTTGATCATCGGAATATTTTTCCAATAAAGGACAGCGGCGAGCGGCGGTCAATGTCGCCGTAGACCACGCTTCTGATTTCGCCCTCAATGTTCATTTCGCCGCTTTCCACGGAAAGGTCGTTGACGTGCAGATCCTCGCCGCGGACGGTCATTTCGCCCATTGTGGTGTACAGCAGGACGGTGTTCTCGTCAAAGCGGTCAACGTCGGTAACGCCCGAAACGGACATTTTTTTGCGTCCCTCAAGGATAATGTTGTGGATAGCGTTTTTGCCGGCTGTGTTTTGCGCGGACATTTTTTTGTTTACTTCATTCATGATCATCGCTCCTTTTTGACTAATTATATGCTTTGTCCCGCAAAAAAAGAACGCCTTTGCGGGAACAGTCCGCAGGCGAACCTTGCGGTTTTCTTAAAAAAATTTTTATTATCTGTAAGATTTAACAATATTTTTCGTTATATAGTTATAGAAGCGTCAAACGCTTCGGAAAGGGGGAAAAACTTTGACAGACATTGAAATAATCGGGCTGTACCAGAGCCGAAGCGAAAAGGCTGTGGGGGAGTCCCACAAGAAATACGGCGCGTACTGTTTTGCCGTCGCAAACAATATACTTAACAGCAGGGAGGACTCGGACGAGTGCGTGAACGACACATGGCTCCACACATGGAACGTTATCCCGCCCAAATGTCCCGACAGGCTGAAAATGTTTTTCGCAAAGATAACCCGCAACCTTGCTCTTGACAGGATAAAAAGAAGACTCTCCAAAAAGCGTGGAGGGGGACAGCTTGCCGCCGCTCTGGAGGAGCTGGAGGACTGTCTTTCGGGCGGCAATCATGTGGACGATACCATCGACGAAAAGCTGCTGAGCGAATGCATAGAAGCTTTTCTGCGGTCTATCCCCAAG
>CAMWVO010000419.1 GCA_947177695.1 uncultured Clostridia bacterium | reverse complement strand
TCTGCGCCTATGCGGATAATTCCGCGGTCGTCAAGGTCTTTGAGAGCGTCCTCGCCCACATTGGGGATATCTCTTGTTATTTCCTCGGGACCCAGCTTTGTGTCACGGGCTTCGATCTCGTATTCTTCTATATGAATGGAGGTGTAGATATCCTCGCGGACAACTCTCTCGTTAAGGAGAACGGCGTCCTCGTAGTTGTAGCCCTCCCATGTCATAAAGCCGATGAGAGCGTTTTTGCCTATTGAGATCTCGCCGTTGCAGGTAGCGGGACCGTCCGCCAGAACCTGACCCACATGAACTTCTTCGCCCTTGGAAACGATAGGACGCTGATTTACGCAGGTGCCCTGGTTGGAACGCTTGAACTTGATAAGCTTGTACGAATGAGTAGCTCCCGTGCCCTCCTTGATAACGACTTCATCGGCGGAAACCGCTTCAACAACGCCGTCGTGCTTGGAGATAACGCACACGCCCGAGTCTACCGCGGACTTGTACTCCATACCCGTGCCGACAATAGGAGCTTCGGTTTTAAGGAGAGGAACAGCCTGACGCTGCATGTTCGCGCCCATAAGCGCACGGTTCGCGTCGTCGTTTTCCAGGAACGGTATCATTGCCGTAGCGATGGACACAACCATTTTCGGAGAAACGTCCATATAGTCGATACGTTCTCTCTCGCACTCCAAAATCTGATCGCGGTAACGGGCGTTTACTATGGGACGTGCAAATTTGCCGTCCTCGGTAAGAGGCTCGTTCGCCTGAGCGACGGTGAAGTTATCCTCAACGTCGGCGGTCATGTAGACCACCTCGTTTGTAACAACTCCAGTTTCCTTATTAACCTTTCTGTAGGGAGCTTCGATAAAGCCGTACTCGTTGATGCGTGCAAATGAAGCAAGATAGGAGATCAGACCGATGTTAGGACCTTCAGGGGTCTCGATAGGACACATTCTTCCGTAGTGGGAATAGTGTACGTCACGAACCTCAAATCCCGCTCTGTCTCGGGACAGACCGCCCGGACCCAGCGCGGAAAGACGTCTCTTGTGGGTAAGCTCCGCAAGAGGGTTGGTCTGATCCATGAACTGGGACAGCGGAGACGATCCGAAAAATTCTTTTATAGCCGCCGTGATCGGACGGATATTTATAAGAGCCTGCGGGGTGATAACGTCCATATCCTGAGACTGGATATTCATTCTCTCGCGGATAACGCGCTCCATACGGGAGAAGCCTATCCTGAACTGGTTCTGGAGCAGCTCGCCCACCGAACGGATACGTCTGTTGCCCAGGTGGTCGATATCGTCGATAATGCCTACGCCCTCGCAGAGGTTGATAAAGTAGCTTATAGTCGCATATATATCATCAAGGATAATGTGCTTTGGAACAAGCTCTTCGGCGCGCGCCTTTACCATTTCCTCCAGCTCCTCCTTGTCGGAAGCGCTTTCGAGGATTTCTTTCAGAACGCCGAAGCATACCTTTTCGTTGATGCCGTACTTGACGGGGTCGAAGTCCACATAGGGCGCCATGTCAACCATACGGTTGCCTATTACCTTAACTTCCCTTTCCTCAACGCTGTGAGCGGTCTCGCCTGTGGGAGTGGTGTAGGTCTCCTTATGCTCAACGGTGAGCCATGCCTCGCCAACGCCCGCCTGCTCGATCTGGAGAGCCTTTTCATAGGTAACAAGCTCGCCCTCGTCGGCAAGTATCTCGCCTGTAAGGGGGTCTGCAACGGGTCTGGACAGATAGTGTCCCGCTATACGGGAGGCAATGCCCAGCTTTTTATTGTATTTGTAGCGTCCGAAGCGTGCAAGATCGTATCTCTTGGCGTCGAAGAAAAGACCGTTAAGGTGGTTCTCCGCGCTCTCCACCGTGGGAGGCTCGCCGGGACGGAGCTTTTTGTAGACCTCAAGGAGAGCTTCCTCGCGGTTCTTGGTGGTATCCTTCTGGAGGATAGTCTGGTTAAGCCTTTCGTCCGTACCGAAAAGCTCCTCTATCTCAACGTCCGTACCGCAGCCAAGCGAACGGATAAAGGTGGTCAGAGGGATCTTCCTGTTCTTGTCTATGCGGACATAAGCAACGTCGTTGGAATCCATTTCGTATTCAAGCCACGCGCCCCTGTTGGGTATGACTGTAGCCTTGAAGAGGTCCTTGCCGGTCTTATCCTTTTCAAAAGCGTAGTAAACGCCGGGGGAACGGACGAGCTGAGAAACGATAACACGCTCCGCGCCGTTGATAACGAAGGTACCGCTGTCGGTCATAAGCGGGAAATCGCCCATGAATACTTCGTTTTCCTTAACGACGCCTGTTTCTTTGTTCCAGAGCGTAGCCTTTACTCTCAGAGGAGCGGCGTAGGTAACGTCTCTTTCCTTGCACTCCGCAACGGAATATTTCGGTGTGTCGTCGATAGAGTAGTCCACAAAGTTCAGCACCAGATTGCCGTTATAGTCGGTAATAGCCGCAACGTCGCGGAAAACCTCTTTAAGTCCTTCCTCCAGAAACCACTGGTAGGAATTTTTCTGCACCTCGATAAGGTTGGGCATTTCAAGAGCCTCATTGATCTTTCCGAAGCTCATGCGCGTAGTTTTACCGAGCTGCACCGGCTTGACATTCACCATAGGCGGGTCCCTCCTTGTATTTTTGCGGGAATTTGTTTAGTCCGAAAATTTTTTTATCGGAACTGTTGCAATCTTAGCCGTAATGTGTTATACTAATAAAAAAGTCAGGGAAAATCCGTCAAAACGGCATAAGAATAGATTATGATACAGTATATTATTATACTACAACTTGCAATAATTGTCAAGTATTTT
>CAMWVO010000418.1 GCA_947177695.1 uncultured Clostridia bacterium | reverse complement strand
GAAGAATATCATTTCAAGTTGTAATAATTTAAAAGAAATTATAATTTTTCATTATGACGGAGAGAGCGCTGATTCAATTGAAATGAAGAAAGCTTTTTTTCTTGAATATTGTAGTAAAATAAAAACAATACAATATTAAATTCATCAGTTGCACCATAGAACATTGACTAAGGAGGGTCTGAAAAAAGAACTGTGTAAATGCTGTTGTAAATTTCAGCATAAATTAGGAGGTAATCCTAATCACCATTTAAAAGTGTAAATAAAAAATCTGCGCAAAAATTATATATGCAAATTTTTGCGCAGATTTTTTATACACTTGTAGCCGTTCGCGAAAAATCCCGAAAATATCAGAGAAAAACCCCGATATTCATTAAAATACCTGAAACGCTACTGAAAATAAAAGAAAATAAATGCATAATCATAAGACAAAATGCAACAATCCTTGTATATCTCACGCATCATCAAAAAGAATTTAAACATTATAAAAGCCACATTTTACAGTCCTAAAACTGTCATAAAATGCGGCTTAAATTATTGTTTTATTCGCTGTTCATCTTATCTTCGAGGAATTTTGCAACCTCCGAATACAACTCTGGACGTTCTCTTGCCATCGTTTGAAACACCATGCTCTTGATTTGATCGAAGCCTGCGGATGACAAATCCTTGTTCTTTAGATCAATGTCCTTTTTGTAACTCGCCGCTTTAATGAGCGTTGTTGCGTGCTTAATGAGTTCGTCTGGCTTTATTGATCGCCATTGTTCTTCGGGCATTTTGTTAATACTTTCAAGGATATAGTGTGTAAGCAGTTTCAAAATCCCTTCTCCTGTATCAAGATCGGGGTATCGGTTAAGTTCCTCAGTAATACATCGGAAGTTCTCCTGAGCCATTCTTAGTGTTGTAAGCGATTCATTAAGGTTCTTGGCATACCTGCAAATAGCCGCTCTGGATATCTGCGTATCAGTCTCACATTGTATGTATTCAGCTATTTCTGCATAAGTAAAATCGGACTTTATCATTTCCTCGACTTCATCTTTGATATTTGGCGGCAGCTTGTCTATTTTACTGTGTTTTCTGCGGCTCATAAGTTTTCCCCCTTACAGATTAACAAGCGGATCGTCAATAGCACATTCAAGAAGGCGTATCCCTTTTGATGTAAGCTTTGCTTCCAGATCGTCATATGAATAATCTGATATAGCAGCTGGTTCCTTGGTAAGAATCGTTCTGCTCTTAAGATACCCCTCGTCACAGAGATAATCCATACTCTTTATCACATCTTTTTCTGATACAAACGGCAGCGCATACATGATATCCTTTATTTTAAAATACTTATGAGCAATCATATTAAATACCCTCATGATTGAGCCGTTGTTATCCTTGAAATTACCACTTTCAATAAGCTGCATCTGTTTTGCCTTATCCATTGCTTTCCCTCCTAATGTTTATTTTTATATGAATCATTAATAATACGGCGTATGGAAGTTTCTGATAATTCGTATTTCTTTGCAAGCTGTCTGTAATTACCGCCGTCAAATTCCTTGCAAATCAATCTATCCCTTGTATTCATGCATACGGCTGCAGGAACTCGTATGCCAATAGTCAAGCCTCCATACGTTAAAACAAGCTTTTTATAGCTTTCTAAGCCGATACAATCAACAAGTTCCTGCTGATCCTCATCTAAATCTTCATATAAAAGCTTATCAAACAATGACATTTGAAACGTTCTTAACGCTGGCATTTTTAACCCTCCTTTTTATATAATCGTAGCATATAAAAATGTTTATTGTCTATTTTCATATGAAAGTATTTTATGATAAAATGGCGGCTATTAAAGTAACCGCCATTAATATATTAATTAATTGATTTCTTGCGTGCCCGCTCCGTTCGCTTACCTGCTATGTAGCCCAGAACGTACAAATTATTGTATAATAGGTATTGTTCGTCTTTAAATGTATTCCAATACTCAATGTACTTCATAATGTCATCAGTAAGCATAAACGGAGAATGTCCTGTCAATTTACGCTGTTCTTTTGTACTGTCAATAAGTTTTTGTTCATAAGCGTTTTTCTCCGCAATTTCAGTTTTAAGCTGTTTTTCAAAATCTTTAATATTACTGTCAATTGATATTGCAGCACCGTCAAAGAAAAGGTATATTGCCTTTATTTCTGAATTACTGAGAGCTAAAGATTTCTCGGTTATTAGCATGGAAATTCTTTTTGTATAATTTTGCCGTGTTGCTGTTGTCTGATTATGCGCTTTGGAAAAATCATAAAGAGAATTAGCGTATCTTGTAAAAGCGTCTAATGCTAAAACATTATAGCGTTTCATATATTCCAAGGCATATTTTAAAATGGTTGAACTCAAAAGCGTTCTGGTTGAAATCGGAACGTTTGCAATTTTGCAATCAGTCATAATATTTTTCCTTTCATGTAGTTTGTTAATTGTTATGCACGTTAAACACCCGTTAAAAGGCATTAGAACGGCGTTCTAATAATTTTATTGTAAAGTTTACCCTATCTGAACAGAAAAGCCGAAAAAGGGCATTTCTGTTCGTTTTAGGGGGTTGACATTTTCAAAACTTTATGGTATTATTTAATTGTATAATTAAATTTTACAACCGAATGTTTATGTTCGGGACGGTTGCTTTCGGGTTTCTTGAATTGGTCGTTCGTAGATCCGATTGCAGCCGTCAAAGCTTTTATGCCGATTATATTTGCCGTCAGCGTTATGCAGAACACAAAAAGACATTCGGCAAGCTGTAATCCGTCTATGTAATTCTGTTCGTATGCGCCGCATATTC
>CAMWVO010000417.1 GCA_947177695.1 uncultured Clostridia bacterium | reverse complement strand
CAACGACATAGGTGCGAACACCGACGTTTTCGACGGCTGCGGCAAGGCGGAGGGAATATCCGCGGCGGTGAGGGTCATGTCTCCGCAGATAATAGTCTGCGATGAAATAGGCTCGGAGGGGGAGCTTTCCGCGCTCAGGGAGGCGGCTTCCTGCGGGGTCTGTACGGCTGCTACGGCGCACGCGGCGGATATGTCCGACCTGTACAGACGCTTTCCGAAAGCGGCTGTGGAGCGCTTTGACAGGATAGCTTTTCTTTCGGGAACGGGAAAAATATCCGGTTTGGTAAATATGCGCGGCGAAAGGGGGCGCGTCGGGACATGACGGCAGCGATGAAATTTTTCGGACTGATCGTGATAACGGCGGCTTCGTTTCTGGCGGGAGACCATTTTTCGCAGCAGCTGAAGTACAGGGCGGCAAACCTGAAAAAAATGAACTATATGGTGGACGATATAATGATGATGATACGTTTCGGGTCTCTTACCGTCTACGAGATAGCGGAGACCTTGGCGGAGTCGGAACGTTTCGGCGGATTTGATTTTCTGCGCGGAATATCCCGCTCCGACGGCGTACCATTTCAGCGGAACTGGTGCGCCGCGGTGGAAAAATCCCCTCCGCGGGGACTTAGGGCTGAGGACATAAGGCTGCTTTCCGATATCGGCAGGAAGCTGGGCACAAGCGACGCGGAAAGTCAGCTTAAAACTCTCGGACTTCAGCAGGCGGAGCTTACGTCCGCAATATCTTCTGCCGAGGCGGATCACGCAAAAAAAGCGAAGCTGTACCGTTCAATGGGCGCGCTTGCGGGAGCGTTTATTTCAATAATGCTGCTCTGATCTTTACGCGGAGCTGCACAGGAGGTTAAATCGTGGAGCTTGATCTGATATTTAAAATTGCGGGCGTGGGAATAATCGTGACCGTGCTTAATCTGCTTCTTAAAAAATCCGACAGGGACGAATACGCTCTTATGGTGACCATAGCGGGACTTATCGTAGTCCTCGCCATGATAATAAACGAGATAGCGGAGCTGTTTGACACGGTGAGAACCGTTTTCGGCTTCTGAGCGGACGGTGCGGAAGTATGATAAATATAGTTTCAGTTGCGGGGATATGCATAATCGCCTCCGTGCTTTGCAAGCTGTTCGGCGCGGCGGGTAGCGAGTATGCGCTGTACATAAAAATAGCGGCTGCGGCTGCCGTGCTGTCGGTGGTGATAATGTTCGTGTCGCCCGTGACTGAGGCGATACGCGGGCTGTACGCAAGAGCAGGAGCGGACAGCGAGTATCTGACAATACTTTTCAAGGCTCTGGGTATATGCTACATAACCCAGTTTGCCTGCGATATTTGCAGGGACAGCGGCGAAAACGCTCTTGCAACTCAGGCTGAGCTTGCTGGAAAGCTCTCGCTGCTGATTCTGGCTCTGCCGCTGTTCGATTCGCTTTCCGAAATAGTTTCGGGACTTATATGAGGACGTGCTATGAATACTGTAAAAAAAATATTTTTTATATTTGCGGCGGCGGTTTTCGCGCTATATTCGCCGTTTGTACCGTGTGTACAAGCCTCCGCCGAACCGGAGAGCGGAAATATCGCCGATGAGCTTGGCATAGACACAAGCGGGATAAACGAGGGTCTAACTCCCGAAGCGAGAGCCGTTCTGGAGGAAAACGGTCTTGCCGCCGATAATCCCGAAGCAATATCCCAAATTACTCCGCGGGACGTTTTCCGATACGTCTGGGAGGAGTTCAAAAGAAGTCTGGCAAAGCCATTGAAGCTGCTTGTATCGCTGATGGCGGTAATTCTCGTTGCCGCCGTTATCGAGAGCATGGAGGAAAGCATACACAACAAGAGCCTGTCAAAAATATTCGGAGTGATATGCGTGCTTATCTCGTCGGGGATAATTTCGGGATCGGTTTCGGAAAGCATAAGCCGCGCCGCGAATGCCCTTGATTCGGGAGGAATGTTCATGATGGGCTACGTTCCCGTTTTTGCGGGGATAACCGCCTCGTCGGGAGGCGTTACCTCGGCGGTGGCATACAATATGCTTGTCCTGCTTGTGGCGCAGACTACAGTTCAGCTTTCGGGAGAAGCGATAGTCCCCGCGCTGTCGGTCTGCATGGCAATGGGGATAGTGGAAGCCATAAATCCCGATTTCAAGCTTTCGGGGATTACCGAAGCCGTTAAAAAGATAATCGTATTTGTGATGGGCTTTATAATGACTATTTTTATAGGACTTCTTTCGCTCCAGAGCATAGTGGGCGCGTCGGCTGACACCCTTGGGGTAAAGGCGGCGAAGTATGTGGTATCCAACTTCATACCCGTAATAGGCGGGGCGGTGGCGGACACCTACGCCACGGTAAAGAACAGTCTGGGACTTCTGCGCGGCGGAGTTGGCTTTATCGGTATCGCGGCTATATTTGTAATGGTACTGCCGCCTGTTCTGGATATAGCAGCAATGCGGCTCGTATTCGGCGCGGCGGACGTTGCGGCGGAGCTTTTCGGAGTATCACAGATAAAGGTTCTTGTGAAGAATACGGGGTGGATACTGTCGGCGGTTTTCAGTATACTTGTGTGTTTTGCGGTGATGCTGATAATCGCGACGGCAATACTTATGCTGGTGGGACTTAACATATCATAATGGCTTTTACAAGCTGCGGGTTTTGTTTTCCGCAAAACATCATAAGAAAGGAGGATTTTTCTCTGCGGGAAAATGACAGAATGCAGAAAAAGTATAAATATTGATTTACGAGACTAACTATTGGTACGCTCAGGCGGCGTAGCAGCCGACTAAAGCTGGTCGAGCTGAGCC
>CAMWVO010000416.1 GCA_947177695.1 uncultured Clostridia bacterium | reverse complement strand
TTGCCGAACCGAAGCTTCAGCTTTGAGCGGAAGGGCAGCTTTTCCCCCTCGAACACGATACCGCATGGGAGAACGTCCGCGCCAGATTTTGCGGCAATGAGAGCAACGCCCGTCTTGCCCTTGCCCACCTTGCCGTCCTTGGAGCGCGTACCCTCGGGAAAGATAACAAGATGTCTGCCCGATTTGAGTATTCCCACAGCGTCGTCTATGACCTGCATATCGCCGCTGCCCCGCTTTACGGGAAAAGCCCCCAGCTTTGTGATGAACCAGCCGAACAGCTTGTTCTTGAAAAGCTCCTCCTTAGCCATATAGGTAACGGGCTTTTTCATGGGCATTGTGAGGATAACGGGGTCGGCGTAGCTGCGGTGATTTGAAGCCATTACCAGCGCCCTGTCCTGAGGGATATTCTCCGCCCCCTCAATGTGAAAATTGTAAAAAAGCTTGTACACGCCCATAGTGACGTATCTTACAAAAGCGTTCATATTAGCCTCCCTTAATGACTTTGATTTCCCAGCTTTTCGTTAATAATGTTTATCAGCATATCGATCGCGCCCTGCAAATCCACGTTTGTGGTATCGCATAAAACCGCGTCCTCGGCTTGTTTCAGGGGAGCGATATCCCGGTGCATATCGTTGTAGTCCCGCTTGTTCACGTCCGCAAGAACCTCCTCAAAGCTGACCGTTTCGCCCTTTTCGGCAAGTTCCTTGTGCCGACGTCTTGCGCGCTCCTCCGCGGTCGCCGTGAGATAAATTTTCACGTCCGCGTTGGGCAAGACTACCGTGCCGATGTCCCGACCGTCCATGACAACGTTGTTCTCGGCGGCTATCTTCTGCTGCAAGTTAAAGAGGAAGTCCCTGACCCGCGGTATAGCCGACACCGCCGACGCGCCCATGGAGACCTCGGGGGTGCGTATCTTGTCGGACACGTCCTCGTCGTTTACAAAAACGTGCTGTACGCCGCCGATGTATTTCAGCTCGGGGACTATATCCTGCAAAAGCTTTTCCACCGCTTCCGCGTTTTTAACGTCCTTACCCTGTGACAGAACGTAGTAGGCAACGGCGCGGTACAACGCTCCCGTGTCAACATAAATGTACCCGAACGCCTTTGCGGCGGCTTTGGCAATGGTGCTTTTTCCCGCGCCTGCGGGACCGTCTATGGCTATGTTTATGTTTTTTTTCGGCATAGTTTTCACACTCCTGTGTTTTATAGATATTCACGCCCTTTATGGGCAGGTGAATAATTTATCCTTCTTGGTTTTCCTTCTGCGATTTCATCCCACAGTAAAATAAAATGGCTTATATCCCCATAATGGTCATTCCATAATTCATCACTATTACATGCTTTTAATCCTCTGTCATTGTAGAAATTTCCTGTCTCGGATATAAATACATATATCTGATCCGAAAGAATTACAACAGGTATGGTCTTTTGTCCCACATCTTCATCAATGTCATATTTTTCAATTCCTCTTATGGGGTGAGCATAAAACAAATCCTTTATACAAGTTGTATGGTGTTTTTGGCTTAATTCTCCCATAAATAAATATTTATCATAAATATTAAGCTCACCATATTCCTCCATAAATTTCTTTGCCGCATCAAATACCTCATACCCCAAGCTTTCAAGGAATTTGACCTGTTCGGTAATATCAATTTTCCTGCCTTCATACCAGCCTGCTTTTTCAAGCTGCCTCTTTGCAACCTCATTCAGCATTTTAATTACCCCTTACATATTTTCAGCCGCCGCAACCGCAGTACAAAAAGCAATCTGCAAATTAAATCCACCCGTGTAGGCGTCAATATCAAGAACTTCACCCGCAAAGAAAAGTCCCTGCACAAGCTTGGACTCCATAGTTTTCGGGTTCACCTCGGAAAGCTTCACTCCGCCGCTTGTGATTATCGCTTCGCTTATGGGACGGAAATCCCGCACCGTTACGGGGAAATTTTTTAACAGCTTAACCAGTCCCGCCCGCTCCTGCTTTGTGACGGAATTGACCTGCTTTTCGGGAGATATCCCCGACAGTTCCACCACAACGGGTATCATCTTTGAGGGCAGAAGCTTTGAAAGGGAGTTCGCAAATATCCTGTTAGGGTTCTCGGAAAAATCACGCTGTATGCGCTTGTCTAAAGCGTTATCATCAAGGGCGGGTTTCATGTCAATAAGGATTTTGTAACGTCCCCGCTCCATTTCCCGAATGTGACTGGACGCGCTCAAAATCAGCGGTCCCGACACGCCGAAATGGGTAAAGAGCATTTCTCCCTGCTCCTTGAAAATAACCTTGCTTTTCGCGGTATCCTGCACAGTCACGCTGACGTTTTTCAGGGACAGTCCCGTCATTTCCGAGCAGTAGTCCTCCTCGCTGACAAGTGGTACAAGGGAGGGCTTTAACGTTGTGACCGTATGTCCCAGAGCCTTTGCAAATTTATAGCCGTCTCCGTCCGAGCCTGTTACGGGGTAGGACTTCCCTCCTGTGGCAACCAGTACGGACGCGGAATTAAAGACCGTATCCCCGCACCGAACGCCAACGATAACGCCGTCCTCCGCAAGGACTTCCGAGACACGCTTGTGAAGCACCGTTACGCCGTTCTTTCTGCACAATTTTTCCAATGCTGAAACAATGTCTCCCGCCTTGTCGCTGACGGGAAAAACACGGTTGCCACGCTCGGTTTTAAGCGGTACGCCGTTAGTCTCAAAAAAATCCATGCAGTCGTAAGAATTAAAATTGCTATATGCCGAATAAAGAAACTTGCCGCCCACGGGAATGTTAGCGAAAAAATCCTCGTCGGTGCATTGGTTTGTAACGG
>CAMWVO010000415.1 GCA_947177695.1 uncultured Clostridia bacterium | reverse complement strand
CTCTCTGCACCCATTCCCCCTCTTGTTATGATTGTATTTTTAAAAGATAAGGTGCTGTATCCGTTCGGGTACGGGCTTTCGTATACAAAGTTCGATTTGACGGTCAAGGGCAGAAGCACGGACGGCTTGATAACGCTTGACGTTACCGTGAAAAATATCGGCGAATACAGCGGAAAAGAGGTCGTTCAAGTCTATTTCGAGGCACCGCAGGGCAAACTCGGAAATCCGCTGCGGCAGCTTTGCGCGTTCGGGAAAACAAAGACCCTCTCCCCTGCCGAAGAACAGACGCTGCATTTTGAACTTCCTCTCGACAGCTTTGCGAGCTACGATGACAGCGGTGTTACGGGCAATAAATCCTGTTATGTCCGCGAGGAGGGTATGTACAGGCTGTATGTCGGCACGGACGTTCGGAGTGCCGCGGAGGTGTACGGTTTTGTTCAGGAGGGTATCGCCGTCACGGAACGTCTGAGCGAGGCTCTTGCACCCGTGCTGCCGTTTGAGAGGATAAAGCCCGAACTTGACGGTAATGCTTATAAAACAATAACGGAGAGCGTTCCAACGGCGACTGTGGATATGGACAAGCGCCGCGCGGAGAATCTCCCGAGGGAAATTCCTCAAACGGGCGACAAGGGCATTAAGCTTGCGGACGTCGCCGACGGAAAGAGCGGTATGGACGAATTTATCGCCCAGCTTTCCGATTACGATCTGTCCTGCATTATACGCGGCGAGGGCATGGGCAGCCCCAAGGTAACGCCCGGCACTGCGGCGGCGTTCGGCGGAGTTACCGATAATTTAAAGGGCTTCGGAATTCCCGCGGGCTGCTGCGACGACGGACCGTCCGGTATGCGGCTCGACTGCGGCACTAAGGCGTTCAGTCTGCCGAACGGTACGCTAATGGCGTGTACATTCAATACCGAGCTTGCGGAGGAGTTGTTCGCGGTGGCGGGTATAGAGATCGCCGCGAACAATGTCGAGTGTCTGCTCGGTCCGGGAATGAACATTCACCGTCACCCGCTCAACGGACGGAATTTCGAGTATTTCAGCGAGGATCCGTATCTTACCGGAAAGCTTGCGGCGGCGGAGCTTCGCGGTCTGCACCGCGCCGGAGTTACGGGAACTATCAAGCATTTCTGTGGAAACAATCAGGAGACTGGGCGGCACTCTATCGACTCGGTGATCTCCGAGAGAGCGCTCCGCGAGATATATCTCAAGGGCTTTGAGATCGCCGTTAAAGAGGGCGATGCTAAGACCGTAATGACCACCTACGGCTCGCTGAACGGCTTGTGGACAGCAGGAAGCTACGACCTCTGTACCACGATACTGCGCGGCGAATGGGGATTCAAGGGATTCGTAATGACCGACTGGTGGAGTGACATAAACGAACGCGGAGGAGCGCCGGGCAAGAATAATTTCGCGGCTATGGCAAGGGCGCAGAACGACGTTTATATGGTCTGCCCCGATTCCTCGCAGAACATCACAGACGACAACACTCTGTCCTCACTTGAAGCGGGAACATTAACGCGCGGCGAGTTACAGCGCAACGCCGCGAATATCTGCCGAATGATTATGGGAACGCGCGCAATGGACAGACTGCGCGGAACGGCGGACGAGATCGAAATAATCAACCGCCCCTATGAGGACGAGAGCTATGACGCGGAGGACGTGGTATTCTATCCGACGAAGAACGGCGAACTTACCATGCCGCTCGACAGCGTGAGCGCGAAAAAGGGAACGTCCTATGTGTTCGCGTTCGACGTTGATATTAAGGGCAAATACGAGGTCACGCTCACGGCGAAGTCAAACCTCAGCGCGACCGCGCAGACTCCCGTAACGCTGTTTACCACGGGATTTCCGTCAGCGGTGTTCACCTACAACGGCACGGGCGGCGAGTGGCACGAGATAAAGCGCGAGGTCAATATGTACGCGCGGTTCTTGGTGTGCAGACTGTACTTCGGCGGAGACGGTCTGGAGCTTAAGGAGCTTACGCTCAAGTTGATCGAAGAGTACAAGTAAAAACAAAAGCGGAGGTTTTGCGCCTCCGCTTTTTTCGGGAACAGTTTATGCTTTAGTTTGTGATAAGATAATACTGCCGTTATGCGTGAGCTTTACTCGACTGCCATGACGTATTCTGCCGTGCTGTCCGGAACCGCGCTCGGTTCGGAACTGCCGACAAAAATCGCCAGAAAGGCTATCGAGACCGAAAGTGCTATAACTGCAATGTGGCTTTTTTTCATCTTACTGTCCTCCGTATATTTTATCAAGGCACGGAGATCCGGGAGCGGGGAGAATTGGGAGAAACAACTTTTGGCAGGCGGAAACTCGTTCCGTGAAAACCGCCCCGTATCTCCGCGTCTTGAAAAAACGTGATAAAAGATTTTTTGCCTTTCGAGGTCCGGAAATATTTTCCTCTTAAATATTTGCCGCTCTATATATTAAAACGTTAAAAAAAGCAAAATGTTACACAATTTTGAAAAAAATTTTTATTTTTGTATATATGCACAAAATATAGTTGTTGAATTTGTTGCATACCACAACGCGATCCCACCTGCCGTCAAATCAATATAAGATATTTCTTGTTCAAGCACGGTTTTTTGTTCTTTTTGTCTCATATCTATCGCAGTTCGATGCTTCGGCAAGTTAATTTTCCGAAAAAAATGCTTTTGTCAGAACGAGACTACTCATCATATATATGTTGAATATATACTCGTTATCATCGGAAATCCTTACGCGCGGATAAACTGCTCGGAATAGCTCGCGAAAAGTAAGACATCTTGGAGTTTTATAACGACTCACATCAGAACTACAG
>CAMWVO010000414.1 GCA_947177695.1 uncultured Clostridia bacterium | reverse complement strand
GGCTGGAGCAAGACCACCACCTACACCGTAATAAAAAAATGTATCGACAAGGGCGCGGTGAGCCGAACCGATCCGAACTTTATCTGTCACGCGGAGGTCTCATTAGAGGACGCCCGCGAGTACGAGACCGACGAGCTGATAAGCAAGATGTACAACGGCTCGGCGGATATGCTGGCGGCTTCGCTGCTGAGCTCGGACAGGCTGTCCCGCGAGGAGATTCAGCGTCTTAAAGAGCTTGTCAACAAACTCAAATAAAGGAGAACTTCCATGGATATTATCGGAGGAAGCCTGTCCGCGGCGGCGGTCATCGCCGTGATAATGTTTATGCGGCTGGCAATGTTCCAAAAGCTGCCGAAACGTTTATTGTCCGCGCTTTGGCTTATTGCTGCGGCAAAGCTTTTGCTGCCGTTCGGATGCATCACCGCTGTGAAGTCGGTCACGTCAGACACGGCTGTGACAGAGGTCGCAAGCTTCGCCGAAGCCGCCGTCGAAACCGTCCGAACAACAACACCGAATGCGGTGGTAAATGTGGCGGTGTCCGTTCCCGTTTCGGAAAACAGCTTTTTTATTGCCGAATGCATATGGCTTTTCGGAGCGGTTTTTGTAAGCGCGTTTTTTGTTTTCACCCACATTAAAACAAGACGGACTTTTTCCTGCGCCATTCCCGCGGACTATGACATTTCGCAGCTTAAAAAAGATTTCGGGATAGTGCGCCGCGTCCGTCTGCTTGTTTCGGACAGAGCTGACGCCCCGCTTACATACGGAGTTTTCGCGCCCGTGATAATCCTGCCCAAAAGCATGGGGCTTCACGGGGAGGGCGTGAGGAACGTCCTCTGCCACGAGCTTGCGCATATAAAACGTTTCGACGCTCTTTTCAAGACGGTCATTGCGGTATGTGCTGCGGTGCATTGGTTCAACCCGATGGCTTGGGTGATGTTCGTACTCGCAAACCGCGACATGGAGCTTGCCTGCGACGAGACCGCCCTGCGCCGCGGAAAAGCCGCTCCGGAGGATTATGCAATGTCCCTTATAAGCGTTGAAGAAAGCCGCTGTATTCCCCGTTTTCCCCTTGCGGGAAGCTTCGCGGGAGGAAAGCTGGAGGAACGTGTAAGAGGCATTATGACCAAAAGGAAATCCGCGCTTGCGGGATTTTTCGCCTCGGCTGTTTCGGCGGCAGCAGCGTTTGCACTGAACGTTATCGTTATGCCATACGCAGAGACATCTTACGGCATGAGCATGACCGCTTCTGAAATATCCGCCGCTGAAGCATACGAATATTCGGAGACAACCGCAATGTACGGTACTGCCGTTTCCGACGATTATGTTGTTGAGACAGTTGCCGCCGATTATTATGCAATTTCTGACGCTGATGATCCCAATGATATGGTTGAATATGTCGCATATTCCGTCTCATTTGCCGGGGAGGAAGTCATGCTCAGCAGTAAAGCGGACGAACCTCCTCAGGGAAGCTATATTATAGTATACGATTATCCCACATTCTCTTACGCCTTTACGACAACGGAAAGAGGGGGCATAAACAGCGATACCGTGGTAGTGGTGAAAATCTCCGAGGACGGCTCCGAGATGAGCCAGAAAACGAGTATCACTCCCATATCACGCTGAACAGACTATTAAAATACCGCATAAAGTCCATGGGCTTTATGCGGTGCTTTTATGTATTGGTGTGGATTATTTCCATTACGCTCCTATCCTCAAGTATCATCTCGCTCCTGCGGCAGATATTGTCAAAGGTTTTCTGTCCGCACTTTGAAACGATCAGCTTCTCAGCTTTTCCGTACATGGGCGGACGGTGAGACGTATTGTGCGCGTCCGTTCCCACAGCGCTTATAAGACCGTCCGAAGCAAAGCGGAGCATGGTTTTCCTTTTCAGCAGGCTCGCCTCCACAGGCGAGGAGCAGTTCATCTGGCACAGCGCGGTGCCGTACTCGAAAATACGCATGATGTCCTGCGGTGAATTGCCGAAGCTCAGGTATCTTTCGATATGCGCCAAAATAATTTTCTGTTCGCAGTTGTTGTGGAATTTGGCGTAGCTGCTGTAAAAATTGTCATGGAACTGGTCGAAAGGCAGCTCCAGCAGGATATAGCTTGTATCCCCGATACACAGCTTGGAAAAATCGGGGTCGGAGGAAAGAGACGGATAAAAGTAGACCTCCGCTCCGAGTATAAGCTCGGGACACCCGCGTACTTCCTCAGCGGCGGCAGAAAGCTTTTCAAAAGCGGCTTCCCTGCGGTTCAGAAAGGAAGCTATCTTTTCGTTCTGGCGGTAAAAGTGGGGTGTAAGCACCACCTTGTCCACCTTTGAATCGGACAGCATTTTCAGCATGGCAAGGGACTCGTTTACATCCGAGGCTCCGTCGTCCATGCCCGGCAGAATATGTGAATGGAAGTCAATACGCATTGCAGATGTCTCCTTTCCCGCAAGTTAAAAGCCGCAGGATACGCAGTTATCCGCCGAAACGGGATAGGACTCTGTACCTTAGGCTTAAAGACTTAAAATAATTATATCTTAAAAATTAATTTCTGTCAATATGTCAGCACAAATTTGGAAAAAAATAAATAAGTTTAATATTTGACGGTTAAACGTTTGAAAAAAACAGAATTTTTGGTGGAAAGTCATAAAACGAACGTCCCGCAATGAAAATTTGTGCTTAAACGTATTGACACAACGGCTTTTTTGTGATAGAATGGTTTTAAAAAGCGAAAATGTGCTTTTTTGTTTTCTGCAAATGGTTTAAAGTTGTTTGCAGCGACATTCGCTGTCGTTCCGGAACGGCTCGGCGGCGCGGTTTTAATAT
>CAMWVO010000413.1 GCA_947177695.1 uncultured Clostridia bacterium | reverse complement strand
TTTTTGTATTCATAATAGGGGTTATTTGCAGTAAACTCTATGTCGTATTTCATATCTCGGATGTCATTTTCGGACTTCGCTTTTGTGAATATCGCTTCGTTGCTCTTTATTCCTGCGTGCTTTAATGCTATATCCTTTGCTTCATCAAGAGTTATCTGTACCGAAGCTTCGGCAGAAGAAGCGCCGGTATCGTTCGCAGCTTCGGAAATTGCCTCGGAAGAAAATTCCAGTACCTTTCCGTCGATTGCGTCAATTTCATATTCATACTTAAAGTTATCCGCCGTGAACTCTATGTCGTATTCAGCTGCACCGTCATCATGCTCAAGTTTTGCTTTGACGAAAACAACGTCATTTTCGCTTAGCCCCGCATGATTGAGCGCAGCTGCTTTTGCATCGTCAAGAACTATAGTCCGAGCATTTTCAGCCGCACCGTTATCCGAGGACTGACTATCCGAATTATCGGCTCCGCAGCCGGCTGTAAAAACGGTCAGCGCAGTAAGCAAAGCCGCATATTTTATTTTTCTGTTGATCATATTTTTTCTCCCTTATACAACTGACAAATGTACAAAAAGTATCTGTACAAACCAATAAAATTATACATCTTCATTGACCGAATATACAAAGAATTTACTTTGCCATATCAAGAAATTCCTGCTCACTGAGTATTGTCACACCAAGTTCTTGAGCCTTTGTCAGCTTGCTGCCAGCTTCCTCACCCGCAACAACGTAGGAAGTCTTTTTTGACACCGAACCCGCCGCCTTGCCGCCAAGACGGACAATTATTTCCTTTGCCTCGTCCCTTGTCATGGTTGAAAGCGTGCCCGTCAGCACAAAGGTCTTGCCCTCGAAACGGTTATCACCGCTGTCCTGCTTCTCGTACTCCATTTTCACGCCGAGAGCTTTAAGCTCCGCAACAACGTCCGAAAAATGCTTGTCATGGAACGCGGAAACAACATTTTCCGACATGACCTCACCGAAGCCGTCTATTGCGGCAATATCCTCCGCAGAAGCGTTCATTATCTCATCAATGCTGCCGAAACGGTCGCACAAAAGCTTTGCGCCGCTTTGACCGATATTTCGTATGCCAAGTGCAAAAATTACCCTGTCAAGAGGATTTTCCTTAGAAGCTTCAATTGCTTTGATAAGGTTTTCGGCGGACTTTTTGCCGAAACGCTCCAAAGCTTCAAGCTGCTCCGCTTTAAGACGGTAAAGGTCGGCAACTCCCGAAATCAGCTTTTCGTCAAGAAGCTGTGTAACTATCGCTTCGCCGAGACCGTCAATATTCATTGCACCCTTGCTTGCAAAGTGAATTATATTCCGTTTAAGCTGTGCGGGACAGTCCACATTGGGACACCTCAATGCCGCCTCGTCCGCAAATTTTACCGCCTTGTCGCCGCACACGGGACAATATTCGGGCAGACTGTAGGGCTTGGAATTTTCACCGTGGGAAACCGATTTCAGCACCTCGGGAATTATATCTCCCGCCTTGCGAACGACTATCCTGTCCCCTATGCGAATATCTTTTTCCGTGATAAATTCCTGATTGTGCAGCACTGCACGGCTGACGCTCGTTCCCGCCAACAGCACAGGCTCGAACACCGCCACGGGGGTTATCGCACCCGTCCTGCCGACGTTTACCTCAATGTCAAGGAGCGTGGTTTCCTTTTCCTCTGGCGGGAACTTGTACGCTACCGCCCATTTTGGAACTTTCGCAGTTGCTCCCATTTCCTCACGGAGGGCAAAATCGTCGATTTTTATTACCACGCCGTCAATGTCAAAAGAATATTCGCTGCGCATATTTCCAATATGGTTGATACGCTCCTCAATTTCGGAATAGCTTTCCACTTGCCTGTAGTCGGCAATTACCTTAAAACCGAGACTTTTAAGATAGTCCAGCGACTGCTTGTGGGAAGTGATTTCCGCCCCCTCTATCTGCTGAATGTTGAACACAAAAATGTCAAGCCCGCGTTCCGCAGCGATTTTGGGATTTTTCTGCCGCAAAGACCCCGCCGCCGCATTTCTTGGATTTTTAAAGGGAGTTTCATCGTTGTCCTCCTGCCGTTCCACAAGCTTCAGAAAGGTTTCGCGGGGCATATAGACCTCTCCCCTGACCTCCAAAAAAGCGGGAGCATTTTTCAGCTTCAGCGGGATTGATTTTATGGTTTTAAGATTTGCGGTAACGTCCTCGCCGACAAATCCGTCCCCTCGTGTTGAACCGCGGACAAGCTCGCCGTCCGCATATTCAAGGGACACGGAAAGACCGTCGATTTTCGGTTCTACCACATAAACAGGCTTTGCGGAAGTTTCCTCGCAGCGGTCTGTAAAGGCTTTCACCTGTTCAAAGGAAAAAACGTCCTGCAAGCTGCCCATTTGAACTCTATGCTCCACCTTTTCAAAAAGATTGAGAGCCTCTCCGCCAACCCGCTGTGTAGGCGAATTTTTATCCGCAAGCTCGGGGTACTGTTCCTCCAAGCCTTTAAGCTCCTGCATAAGCATATCGTAGGTGTAGTCGTCCACCGTGGGGTTATCCAGCACATAGTAGCTGTAATTGTGTCCCTCAATTTCCTCACGCAGCTTTTTCACCCTGTCAATAACCTTTTGCTCCATAAAATCACTTCCACTTACTCAACAATTTTGGGGTTAAGATTTCCCTTTACCTTACAGTTATACTGCAATTTATAAGTACGATTCCCGCTTTTCACCGCCTCGGCAATTGCAGCAATCTCGTTTTGGACATCCTCTTTTTCAGCGTACCAACCAAGATGATTTTGTCTGTCGCCGAAAAGTCCTGCTAATATGACGCCGTCCACTCCTACAAGAG
>CAMWVO010000412.1 GCA_947177695.1 uncultured Clostridia bacterium | reverse complement strand
CGCTACCTCCACCTTGGCAAGGTGGCGCTCTACCAGATGAGCTAAATCCGCATTTGGCTGCGATGCCGAAATACACCGCTTAACTGTTCAATAAAGGTGGTGCCTCCGGACGGAATCGAACCATCGACACGGGGATTTTCAGTCCCCTGCTCTACCGACTGAGCTACAGAGGCGTCCTCGCTGCACAGCTGCCAAGCCAACCCGAAAAAGAATTGGCGACCCGAATGGGACTCGAACCCACGACCTCCGCCGTGACAGGGCGGCGTTCTAACCAGCTGAACTACCAGGCCGTAAAACCCGTGAACACGGGTTTAAAAAAGGACTTATAAAAGCCCTTTTTTGGTGGGAACAATAGGGCTCGAACCTATGACCCTCTGCTTGTAAGGCAGATGCTCTCCCAGCTGAGCTATGCTCCCATCGTTCGCCTTAATATCGGCGACTTAATTATATTACACCAAAACAAGGGAAAAGTCAAGGGATTTTTCCAAAAAAATATTAATATCGTCATATTGCACAACTATATGTGCGGATAATACAGTACTATATAACACTTATAACAAAATGCGGGATATTGCCCTGAACCGAAGCAATATCCCAACCTGTTATTTATTACAATATTTGTCAAAATAACAAATATTCTTGGTAAAAATGCCCTTTTGGGCGTTTCCGCAAACCTCGATGGCGGATATTTCGTAAACAGAGCCGTCGGGAAATCGTACCTTGTCCCGCAGTTCCTCGCCGTTATAGCCGATGTAGGACAAAAACTTGCTCTTGCAGCCCCTTTCGGTAAAGTTCAGACGGTACTCCAGACCGTAGCTGCTCAGCGCCACAAACTGCCTGTCGTAGTTGATATATTTGTGGCGGACGATACCTCTCGCCGCCGCAAAGCCGTCGGTATAGTTGTAGCTGTAGGAGCCGTTTACGTCCTTCATGTGGTAGTGGCTTACCATTTTGGAGTAATCGCCCGTACCGCCCTCCTCAAAAACATTAGCCGGAGTGTGGGTCTTGGGGCTTGCTGGGGACAGTCTTACCTCGTTGACCGCTCCGATATAGGGGTAATCCGCGTTCAGCATCAGAGAAAGGTTCACGATCGCTGACCACTGGCTGTCATGCTCGTTGACGTATATGTACCGCACCGTCTGGGAGCTGCTCTGCCATGTCACATTCGGGACGATCATTTTCTCCGACATCAGCGAGTTCAGGGAAAGTCCCGCCAGCATTCCCGGAGCAAGCTCGTTCTGGGCAAGCATAGAGGAAAAGCCTCTGGAGGACAGCCTTAAAAGCGTCCTGCCGCCGCTTTTTGTAACGGTGAGACTGTCCATGATACCGCGGTGCAGGATCTTGCTTCCGATGGAAAATTTCGCCTCCACCACGTCCGCAATGCCGTCCCCGCCCACAACTGTGACATCAAGCGTACTGTAAGGCGTATAGCGTTCCTTTCTGCATCTGAACCCCACAAGATTACTGAAAGAAAAGATTGTCCCGCCCGTTGTTTTCAGGGTGAGGACTGCTTTTTCTTCGCTCATTCCGATTCGTCCTCCTTTTCGGCAACGCCTGCTTTTCCGATAAATTCAACGCTGACTTTTTCGGAGCAGCCGCTTTTTCCGTCGCATTTGTAGTCGGCGAGAAAAACGTCAGCAAAAACCATTCCCGCGTAGGTCAGAGTAAGCTTTGTGCCGTTTTGCAGAAGCCCGTCAAGAACGTCTGCGCAGGGCGTTTCGGAAGTACCCGAAAGCTTTATCCGAACAGCCTTTGCGCCGCCGTTCCAAAGGTAAACCGAGCCGCTGCTGAGCATAGTTTCGCCTACGGCTGCGGAGCGCGAAAAGCTGTAATCCTCAACGAAAAGCTTTACGCCGCCGAACTCGGCGGAATTTTTATCAGCTGCAAATGTCATAGCCGTGCCTCCTGACCTCGAAAACTATTTCGCAGTAGACCCTGTCGCACCTTGCTTCGTAAAAGGTCTCGGAAATTTCCGCGCTGTAGACCTCCGCGCCGCCGTCCATTACCGCGGGGATAACGGTTTTCTCGGCAGCCATGCGGACGGCTTCACCCTCAGAACCGAACGCCTGAACCGTTACTCTCACATGGGCGGTAACGTCCGAAACACCGCAGCGAAGCCGTTCGAGCCTGATCTTTTTTATTCCCGCGTATGCGTGTACCTCACCTCTCTTTTTTTCAAAGCGGTCTGCGCCGTACTCGTCGCAGCAGGGTATACCCGCCTCGGAAATTGCGGTAATAATTGGATTTACAATATTCATATATTGACCATTTTCCCGTTAGGGAAAATGTGTCCTCCTTTCGTAAAGCTTAGTCTGTTCTCAGGAACAGAAATCCGTCGTCGCGGATAATTCCCACGCATAACGCCTCGTAGCTTCTGTACAGCTTCTCGGCGCATTCGATCCTGCGGGGGTAATCGCTTTCGGCGGAGACCGCCCCTGTCCTTGTGAGGGTAAGCCTCTCCCGCGCAGACTTTATTTCAAGCACCCTGCAAAGCGTCTCTGCGGCGGCAAGATAGTACAGACGGGGGTCTCCCTCGTTTTCGTCGCCGATAATGCGTCTGCCCGTGTATTCGGCGGCAAGCTCCGCCGCGGGAAGAAAGCTGTCCGCGTCCTCCTCGCAGTAAAAAAGCTTAAAGACCGAGAACACCTTATCAATGTCAAGAACTGCCATTTCAGTACCTCCGATCATATTTTCATTGTGTAGTCGTCAAGACAGACGGGCGTTTTCGGGGCTTTTCCGACAGAAAGTATCTTCCCCAGCTCCTGAAGCTCGCCGTCCTCAAGCTTTTCGCGGACCCGGTCAAATACCTGCTTTGCACAGCCGTCGGGACACCTGAGCG
>CAMWVO010000411.1 GCA_947177695.1 uncultured Clostridia bacterium | reverse complement strand
GGAGTATGCTATGTGCTTGAGAGAGTTGCAGATCATAGTTTATCGCAAAACCGAAAATCCGCATAACATTACTTACGGCGAACTTCGCAGAAATGCTGAATTGCTTACATATCTATGTAATAACAATATTCACTCAGAGGAAGATTTTCAAAACGTGGTTAATGCGGCTGCCGAAAAATCCGATAGATTAAAAAAATCCAGTGACAAGCTGTTGCAGGAAATTGAGGAAAGAGAAAATATTCTGAAAGACGGTGCGAGGTATATTGAACTTAACAAAATAAGAATGCCTACTGCCGTCCAGCTTGAAGAACTTATGAAGTATAACTATCTTACAAAATTTAATCTGCGCTCTGAAGCAGATATTGAAATCCACAAACAGGAAATTGAAAGACTAAAATCGGAATTATCCGAAACAGAAAAAAGTCTTGAAGCTGCCGAAAAAGAAAAGTCCACAGCAGCGACTAATTACAAAACCTACTTGCGGCAAATGCAGAGTGATTATGATTTTGTCCTTAACAGGCTCAAACGGGAGCAGGAGGAAATCAAGATTGCCGAACAGGATTTACCGCGAGAACAAGAGCGGGCAGCACACGCAAATCAAGAATATTACCGATAGAAAGATAAAATAAAAAGCGTGTCGGCAAAAACCGATACGCCATAAAATTACTTATCGTCAGATTTTTCATAGTATTTATCAATGACTTCCATAATATGCCGCTTTAGGTGTTGAGCGGGCGTTGTTCCGTTATCGTAACAGATTTTTCTGAATAAATCTGCGTCCGCTTTTCTAAGGTTGCAGGATATGTTGCTCATATTTTCCTTGTCCCATTTGCGGTTTGACTGTTTTTTCTTTTCGGATACCATTGCTTGCTCCCCTTTGCCAGTAAGATTATTATGTTTATAGTATATCATACATTCAACACTATATATAGTGCCAAATTGCACAAAATTTTTATAAAAGTTTGTCAGGAAATACTATTGACTGGCACTGTATATAGTGCTATACTGCTATTGTAAGCAAAAATTAAAAATTCCCCATTGGGGAACTGAAAGGCGGTATGATATGTACGATAAAAAGTTAAGTGAGTTGGAAAACGGTCTTGATATTTCTGCAATGTTTCTCAAAGCCGCAGAGGAAGTCAAACAGGCTAATGCGAAACGTGATGAACGGAACAAAGCAAAAGCGGCTGCCGCAGTCGATAGACGGCGCAGGGAAAAGGCAGTTGACGAAGCCTATGCCGAGTATTGCAGGAACAATCCCCCTACCGAAAGCGAGTGCAGAAAAGCGGCAGAAGAAATACGGTCCTGCTTGAAAGAAAAGGAGGAAAAAATATGTTTGAAGTAAGAAGCGAAGCCCACGGTCGGGTACTGGAAGCTATTGAGGACATAAAGTCTTGTTGTGAAGTTGGTGACTATTATGAGGAATGGAGCGACATTGCCGCCTCGTCAATCCAAGCGTTTCTGGAGGATTTATCTGCCGAACAGCTTGACGATACCTGCGGAGCGTTCAGAGAATACATTACCGAAACTGCCGAGGAAAATCCAAATCTTGCAAATGGTATCAAGGAAGCTCTTTCAATCTGCCTTAATGAAATGCTTGACTACATCGGGGACGTTCCAAAAAATGATGACGAGGATTATTATTCCGATTATGACAGGGAGACGGCGGACTTTGTCAGCGAAATAAAATCTGCACTTAAAAATCTGTTAGATTTGAACATATAAATTACAAACAAGGTCTGTTATGATGTTAAGTCACAACAGACCTTTTATATTAATGTGTTTAGTTTTTATAGTAAATCATTCAGTAAATTCATACATTTAATTTTTTGTTGTAAATTTGCGCTTCCATAAACATTTAACGTAAATGATACATTTTTATGTCCGAGTATTTCTGACAAAGATTTAACGTCAAATTCGGGTATTTCGATTGCTCTTACAGCAAATGTATGACGTATTTCGTGGAACTTAACTTTAGGCAATTTATTTCGTTTAAGAAACCGCTCAAAATATTGCCTGTAAGTTCGGGGCTCGGTGGGTTTTGACTTTCCTGTCAGAAAATAATGATTAGGATTGTCTGTATAAAACTTTTTAATGATATTACCCAAAAGGGATGGAATTGGTATAGTTCTTACAGAACTTTTAGTTTTAGGTGAACCTACATTTATGTACGATTTCTTTTTTCGTTTATCATAAATACGCTGAACCGTTCTGCTAACAGAAATCGTATTATCTGTCAAGGAAATATCGCTCATCTGCAAACCGCACAATTCGCCTATTCGTAATCCTGTAAGCAAAGCAACTAATATACCTGCCGTTTTACGATTCATATCCAAATATATACATTGGATAAGGCGTTGTTCTTCGTCCTTTGACAACGATATAACTCGTTGAATCCCAGTTTCTTTTGGGTATTCTACCAAATCCCAATTTAAAAGAGGGATTACCTTTTCTTTGTATGCATAAGCCATAGAAAGCCGCAATACAAGAATTATGTCACGAATCGTCTTAACTGTTAGCCCTCCATTTTTGTCCAAACGTCCATCATTGTGCAGATGTAGAACATAATTCTGGACATCAGACTCTGTAATTGTGCCAATTTTTTGTTTGCCAAAGTATGGTATCAAATGATTTTCGGCAATCAGCATAAAATTGGCATGGGTGGACGCTGTTATCATTGGCTGTTTGGAATTTAGCCACTCATTTACAAGCGTCTTAAATTGTGTGTTTTCGGTCATATTGACCACCTCCTGAAATAATTGTATTGTAACACTAAACGTAATGTCAATACTCCTCAATTAACAATCTTGAAAATCGTGTGCCTAAGCTCAGGTTTCCTGAGTTT